>JAJYKI010000011.1 GCA_021788675.1 bacterium
GGACAGATCATAGGGGAAATAATAGTGCAGCCCCTAATTCAAGCACAGCTTCACATGTCGCCAATGTGAACAGTACTCAAAACATGTTGCAAATTGCCGAAATAAGGGATGGGATCGTTATAATGAACGATGGCAGCTTCAGAAGTGTAGTCATGGTTAAGAGCATTAACTTTGATTTAATGAGCCAGCAGGAGCAAGAGGCAGTCGAATTCGCCTATCAAGGTTTCTTAAATTCTCTGGTATTCCCAATACAGATTACGGTTCGAACCCAACGCATAGACATGCAGCCCTATATAGACAAGCTGGACAAGATACGCTCCGAGCACGATAACATGTTACTGGCAGTACTAATGGATGACTACATTAACTATATAGCCATGCTTAGCCAGCAAACCAATATTATGTCCAAGAGCTTTTACATTGTAGTTCCTTACTTTCCATTCACTGACGAGAACAGAACCGCTGCACAAAGCAAAAATTTTGTTAACGGCCTGTTAGAACTTTTTAGTAAGAAAGAGACTCGCGTGGTCATTAACGAAGCTAGTTTGGAGAAAGCTAAATCAGAACTAAGAAATAGGGTACAGTCTGTTATGGGCGGCTTGATGCAGGCTGGCATCCAGGGACTGCCATTAGACACAGAAGAGTTAATCGAACTTTACTATGACACCTATAATCCAGACACAGCCACCCGGCAACAGATCAGAAATTTTGACAATCTAACGGCTGACGTGATAACCAAAGGCCAAGGTGTAGCCACACAATCACACCTGCAAAGGGAACTGGAATAGAGTATGGCAATGGTCAATAGACGATCGGCCGATCCGGTAGCGCTCGCACAAAGCCAGCAGGCCAACGAAGCACAGGAAGTACAAGAAGCCTTAAGAAAAGGGGTGGCGGCTTTAAGGGATTTTATAGCCCCCAGCTCAATTGAATTTAACAGCTCGTATTTTCAAATCGGTATGCGTTTCGCTCGAACTTTTTATGTCTACGGCTACCCACGTCAGGTCTATACGGGTTGGTTAAGTGGCATGGTTAACCTCGACGAGGTTATGGATATGAGCATGTACATTTATCCGGTAGAAAGCCAGGTTGTTCTAGAAAATCTTCGCAAAAAAGTTACTCAACTGGAAGCAGGCATTCAAATAGATAATGAAAAGGGTAAGGTCAGGGATCCGGGCAAAGAAGCGGCCATAATGGACGCTGAGGAAATTCGGGATAAACTACAGGTCGGTGAAGAAAGGTTCTTTAGGTTTGGCCTCTATTTCACTGTTTATGGCGAATCGAGAGACGAGTTAGAGTTCATTTCTCACAAGGTGGAAAGCATGCTCGGCGAACAGCTCATTTACAGCAAACCCGCAACCGCCCAACAGGAGCAGGGCTTTAACTCCACGGTTCCGCAATTGACAGATCAGCTGCAAATACGCCGTAACATGAGTACCGGAGCTTTAAGTACTAGCTTCCCGTTTACCTCAGCCGACTTGAGCCAAGAAAATGGAATTTTATACGGTATCAATATGCACAATTCAGGGTTAGTAATTTTCGATCGCTTCAGCCTTGAAAACGGCAATTCGGTTGTTTTCGCCAAATCTGGAGCGGGTAAATCCTTCACCGTTAAACTAGAAGCCTTGAGATCGATGATGTTCGGAACTGAGGTAATCATTATTGATCCCGAGAATGAGTACCAAAGACTCTGCGACGCGGTAGGGGGGTCATACGTCAGACTGAGCCTTAACAGTGCTACTAGACTGAATCCATTTGACTTACCCAGAGTTGTCGATGAAGATGAGGCCGACAGCGCTTTAAGGTCAAACCTCATAACACTGCATGGCTTATTGAGGCTAATGATGGGCGGCGCTCAGGCTCAATTAGTGAGCGGATCGTCTGCTCTAACTCCAACTCTTAACCCCAGCGAGGAAGCTGATCTGGATTCAGCTCTTATTGATACTTATGCCAAAGCCGGCATAACCAACGACCCTCTAACACACAATGTAGTACCGCCGACCATTAACGATTTGTACGATACACTTTTGCACATGGGAAACACCGGACCACAACTTGCGCAACGTTTAAGGAAATATACCAGCGGCACCTTTGCCGGCATATTCTCTCAGCAATCCAACACAGACATCAATAATCAGATGGTGGTATTTAATATCCGGGATTTGGAAGACGAACTACGACCAGTTGCCATGTATATAGTACTTAATTATATCTGGAACAAAACTAAGGCTGACAAGAAGAAAAGAATCCTAATCGTCGATGAAGCCTGGCAATTAATGAAATATGAGGATTCGGCCAACTTCTTGTTCAGTGTTGCCAAAAGAGCCAGAAAATATAATCTTGGAATCACCACCATCACACAAGACGTCGAAGACTTTATGGGAAGTCGCATGGGGCGGGCCATAGTGGCCAATTCATCAATGCAACTCTTACTTAAACAGTCGAGTTCAGCCGTGGACATGCTTAGTGACGTCTTCAAATTAACCGATGAGGAAAAAAAGCGACTAGGTCAATTTCCGGTCGGTCAGGGACTTTTCTTTGCGGGACAAAACCACGTTCATATACAAGTTATTGCCAGTCCAACCGAAACTTCATTAGTCACAACCAATCCTAAGGCCACCATCGCTACCGACGTAAACGAGATAGCCTCTAACATAAACTCATCTCCTTCTGGGTTGAGTGGTACGCTTGATTTATCAGGAGGTTACCAGGTTTAAGATGAGGTTGGCTAGATGGGCGACATTGTTATTACTGTAGCTACGTTCAAGGTGTTTTTTATTTAAATATTAAGCGTATTGGGTATAAACTAGTTGTTAAATGAACTTTTCAAATAAAATTATTAAAACAATCGTTGTATTTTTTGTAGCCATACTTATAGCAGCACAGATTCAGCCCGCTATCGCTGTTGCTGCCGGTAGTACCAGTTCAAGTACTTGCTATATTTCACCGGCAGTAATAAGATCTGGGCAAACACCATCAACCACTGCAAACTGTAGCACTACCGGCGCGAACTCAGTAAGCGTAAGCGGAGGAACGCCTAATACTTCGACCCCATCCAGCTCAAACGCTTCACCTCAAACAACGAGTACATCATCCTGTCAGACCAGTCTTGATCCGTTAACTTGGCTGGTGTGTCCAATTATTAATATGATCGTAAAGGCTGAAACCGTTCTTGAGACAGTAGTAGAACAACTCCTGCAAACACAACCCCTATATTTTTCAAGTACTGCTAATTGTACTGCCAGTACCAGCGCTAGTGTTTGTAGTCAAATGAAGTTTAGTGCGGCACTGTTTGATGTATGGTCGACTTTCAGGATTTATGGAAATATTGTTTTAGTTATAGCCTTACTGGTTATTGTTATAGGTGAAGCGGCAGGTGGAGGGGTATTCGAGGCTTACAATTTTCGTAAGGTATTACCGAGAATTCTAGTGGCGGCAATTCTCATTAACTTGTCTATATATATAGTAGCGGCCATGGAGGATGTAGCCAATATTCTAGGGGCCAGTATGCAAACACTAATAGAAACACCGTTCAAGAGTGCAGCTGGCTCTTTTCTAAGTTGCTCTTCAACGTCTGGATTGTGTATACAGCCGGGGGTTGGTGCTAACGCCACATTCTCGCTAGGATTACTTGCCCTAGTGGGAGTCGCCGTTTCCGGTGTTGGTATAGGCTTGATTTTAATGGTGGTTGGTGCGGCTTTTATTGCCGCGTTGGGTGTACTGGTTACCCTCATGCTTAGGGAAGGCATTTTAGTATTCTTGCTAATAGCCTCTCCTATAGCTTTTGCTTTGTATGTTATGCCAAACACCGAAAAATACTTTAAGCAGTGGTGGACACAACTAATAAAAACCCTAATGGTATACCCGGTGGTAACGGTGGTTTTCGGTATGGCTTATGTTACGGCTATTATCATGGGTGATTTTGGTCTTTCGCCCAATTCTTTATCTCAAACTTTCTCCATCCTTGCCATGATAGCTCCACTCTTTTTGATACCGTTTGCTTTTCGTATCTCTGGCGGTGTAATAGCAAGCGTGAGTGGAGCCGTTTCTAAGCTACAGAGAAGAGCAACTGCGCCAATGATGAAACAAGCTCAAAGATCATTTGGTAAAACTTTTAATAGACGAAAAACCGGTGGTATGTTTAAGGGAGGGACTGATTCTAATTTTAGAGGGAGGATCAATAGGGGGGTTCAGAAAACACTTAATGCACCTCAGAATATGGGCACTAACCCCTTAAACTGGAGAACAAATATTAATAGCGCGATGTCTAATAAGGATTTCATGGGGGGGATGGAAAATCTTGAAAAAAACCAAGATTTTGCTGCCATAAAAGACAATGATAATCTCCTAAAAATGGGTATGTTATATGATGATCCCGATTCTCTTACCAAACTGGGTGGATTAACCGAAGAGGAGGCCTCTTCGGTTATGAGAGCCAAACGATCAATGGGATACCAAAACTACGCAGTAGCTTCTTCTTTAGCCCTGTCCGCCACTGGAACAGCATTTGAAAACGGAGCAGGTGAGATGCTTGAAACCATTAACAAGGTGGCAGGCAATGACCGACAACTGGCCGGAAGAATGCTTGCGTCCATGCGGTCATCGGCCATGCAGGCCGGAAGAGTCGATTTAGGCGGTGCTGGTTATGGGGATATGTTAAACGTTATGAATGCGATGAACAACGGTACCATGACCCAAGCAGGTGCAACAGAAACAATCGACAAGGCAGCTATCAGGGCACAGGGAGTTTCGGCATTATTAAATTCTAAGTCGAAAACATTCGATAGACTATCTGGTGTTTTCACCTCAAACCTAGCTCAGGCTTATCAATCTAGAGATGCTGCAGTACAAAAACGAGACGATGCCCTTAAGTCCGGGGATGTTGCTGGAGCAACTGCAGCCACTGATGAAATAAATAACGCCAATGATCAAATAGATAACGAGTTGGCCAATATAGCCAATACACACGACCAGCTTTCAGCAACCAGTCCAGAAAAGGGGCAGATTTTTGCAGAAAAAGTTATGAATAGTTCTATTCCTGACGCCAACGAAGCAGAACAATATCGTCTTAGTAGCGGTATTGAAGGACCTATAAAAACACCGAGTATAAGACAAATTATCGACACTAGAAGAGCAGATCCAGCAAATCATCCATTTTTCCACAATAGGCGGCGAGAACAACAAGGTGGTGGCCCAACCAGACAAGGGATTGACCCCTTAGACACCAGTACCGGACCTGGCGGTATTAAGTAAATGATTTTTATTTATGAAATTATAAACAATGGTTAGATAAATTTGGGTTTGATTTAATTATGTTGTTTCAAGATTTTAATGCAGATAAAGGGTTTAGTCCTGGCGGTGGTACTGGAAACATAAACCCAGAACTTCCTGGCAACAAAAAGCCGAGCCTTTCAGACCAAGAAAAAAATGCTGCCAACAAGGCTCCTGACGATAAATCCAACAATGTTAACTTGGCAGATAAAGAAAAGGGTGGTTTGTATTCTGGAACAGAAGCAGCCTCCAAACTAGCTGCGGCAGGTGGCGCACAAGGAAAAGCTGCTTCTCAACTCATTAATAAGGTCTGGGGAAACAAAAAAAGAAAACGAAACACTCTTTTACTGGGTGGCGGTACCGGCTTAGCTACAGCCCTATTAGTAATGGCTTTTACTGTGGTTGCTTCCAATGCCTTAGTGACAATTGAAAAAACAGTCTACCATGAAGCCGAGAAAATTGTTAAAAACGAGACTAGTAAGGCCGGAAAGCAGATAGCCAGCAAATTGATTTGCCGGGCTTTACCCCTAAACTCTCCGTTGTGCGGATCTTCTCCGAGCAATCCGGCTGACGAAAAGCCAAATTCAGTAGCCCAGGATGAGGCAACGGCTCAGCAAGAAGGTGAAGGCTTGCGTATGGACATGGACAAGTTTAGTTTCACCGATCCTACGGTTGAACAAAACTTAAGCAGCCAGGGTTTTAAAGTTAACGTCGATCCGACAACAGGCGAGTTTAAAGGAATAACAGATACAACTACGGGGCAAGATGTTACCGGTGCTGAAATACAGGCCAACCCCGATCTTCTAGCAAGGTGGGACGCGGCCATGCCTGAATTTAAGGCTGGTCTTCTGGATACTTATAGAGCTGATATGGTATCTGATGCAGGAGTATCTTTTGAAGGTTTGCCCGACAGTAAAAATGCTACCGAAACCGACCAAGCGATAGAATCAGAGGTTGACAACGGTGCAACAAGCACCGATATTACTCAGGCTGCGTCAGGAGTTGAAGACGGAACAGTTACAGAGACAACCCCAAGCAGTACTAGTAGCAGTGGATCTTTAAGTACTGATTATCAAAGTTCGCCAACAGACATTAAAGCAGGTGGCAGAATCGGTAATGCCCTAAAGGCAGCACAGGACACACTTAAAGGTGGTGGATCTGGTACAGAAGCTATCAAGTCCGGGGTAGATGCTTTTGGTTCAGTTGATCCATTATTTATAGCAACAGTATTGGATATAGCTTGTGGAATATATAACACAATCACTGGTAGTGCGCTTAGTCAATCTTTAGTCATGGCACAATTATTAATAAGGCACGGTAACGCGTTGGGAACCTGGGCAGATCAACTCAAATCCGGAACTATGGGGGCGACCACGCTGAATACGATAATGGGTAATTTAGATGGTACGAGCGGGTCTTCTAAGTCAACACCTTTTAGTGATTCGGCTGCCTGGCAAAGAGACACTGGCAATCCGGTAACTAATACAACGAATCCAAGTGCGCCAAATTACACACCCGATATATTACCCTCAGCTAAGCCATCGCCGAATGGGGCCGCCCAACTAATAGCCCAATTAGATAGTCTTCCTATCCTGAAGGCTTTTAACTTTGGCTGTCATGTATTATCGGGATTTTTAGGAACTGTTATTCAAGCAGCCGCAGGTGTTATTCAAATGAGCACGGAGGCAGTTGAGTGCGGAACGGGTGTTGGTTGCGTAGCAGCCGCAGCGGAACAGGCTACAATTATAGCATCTAATATTTCTGCGGTGGCTATACTACAGAAAGATATCATACCTTCTATAATAAGTTATTTTATTCCTGCGACTATCAGCGGAACAGAAGGTGGCGCTCAGTGGCTCAACAATACGGATGCAGGGCTTAATTTGTCCATGAATGATTATGCGCGACACTTGGGAAGCCAGCCAATATCTTCTGCGACAGCTACATCCATATCTACAAAAGTTGACAAAGCACAGGTGGCATTTAATAATTCACAGCCCTTGGCTTATCGTTTGTTTTCTTTTAACGATACTCAGTCATTGGTTTCTAAACTAGCAGTATCTATGCCAGTAGGCATGAGTGCAACTTTGACTAGGGTTTCTAGCTACATAACAAGCTTTCCGTCTGTATTGTTGCATACGGTATCCTCTTTAATACTTGCTCGAACTTTTGCCGCAACAACTCAAACCTCTCAACCATGGCTAGCCTACAATACTCAGGAATACGGTTTAACGGGCCAACAGTCGACACAATACGATCCACTACAAAACGAACAATACTTATTTAGTAACGTAAACTATCAGGGTCATTCCGTTAAGAGAATCGACGCCCTAGGTAACCCCGACGGTTCAGATGGTAGACCTATACCACCAAATAGCGATAATAATCCGAATGATTTACTTCACTGCTTTAATCTAGGCTACTATACATTAATTACAGTCCCTGCTTACCAAAATAACTGCGGTAAGGAAATCAACGGTGAGTATGTGGGAATAGGACAAATCGCAAATGTTCCGACTAGTGGTAGCACCACAAATCCTAGCATCGCTTCGGTTGCACAAAACTATGCTACAGTACAAAGCGTAATGCCAAACGACGGCACTATTGCAACTATATACTGCGATGCAATGGGAGTGGGCAATGACCCTGGCTGCGAGCAATACCTTCTATCTAGCGGTCAGGTTAATAATGATCTTGGTCATTTTGAACAGTACATCCTAGACACTAATGTAATGGCTAATTATCTATCGTTAACGCAGGTAAATTGATATGAAACGACTATTGTTTTTACTATCCAGCCTGGTGGTCTTGTCATCGTCCGTCGTTAATGTGTTTGCTTTGTCCGCGAATAATTGGAGTAGTTTATATGGTGATACTGAGTTCCTATGGAATCAGCAAAGCTCTTATTGTGGTGGCGGATCAAACTCAACTCCCGGTACGTTATCGAGTGGAAGTAATGTATATATCCTAGGTGATTCAATAACCGAAGCAACTTCTAGCGCCTATCAATTAATGTTTCAGAAGGACGGAATCCAAGTCAATATAGACGCTCAGGCAAATAGAACTATTACAAATCCTGGAACGGACGGAAGCCAAACAAGCGGACTGCAGGCAGTCCAAAATGACAGCAAGCTAATCCAAACCGCCGGTGCCATAATTATTCAATTGGGTATAAGTGGCGGTAACACTCCGCAGTCCATAGACCAACTAATAAATTCAATACGATCCTTTAATCAATCGTCGCCCATTTATTGGATTGACACTATAGCTATTAATAATCCTTCCTTAATACCAACAATAACGGCAGCCAATATCTCAATTTACAACCAGTCAAGCACAGATAATTACAGTGTTATTAGCTGGTATAAAGCAGTCTATCCGGCCGGAAACCCAAATCAACCAACCGGTCAAGAAACTGATACTAACAACTATATCAACGTAACCGATTCATATCATTATTTACCAACCAACCCAGCTGGTGACAACGCTTTGGCCAATCTTGTTATTAGTGCACTAGATGTAAGTAGTGCTAGTGGAACCACTCAAAGCATGTCCTGTTGTGCAACCCCGGCCAACACTGGTGCCGCCACCTTTAATAGTGCTGATCAGAAACAAAACGCCGAGACCATTATTGGTGTAGCAAAAACCGAGAACCTTGGCCAACCAGGTGCATTAATTGGATTAATGGTCGGGCTTGACGAGTCTGGTTTAAGAAGTTTGGCCAATCAAAATGTGCCCCTGTCCGAAGGTAGTCCTCTCAAACAGGGCGACGGCAGTAATGGTACGTCACTAGGCATATTTCAACAACAAATAGTAGATAATTGGAGTACCTATTCCAGTAACCTAAATGACTTAAATGCTATTAATCAATTAATGACCCCGGCCTATTCAGTTGAGGCTTTCTTTGGATCACCACCAGGAACCAATACATCTAGCGCTCTGGAAAAGGGTTTACAAAACGTGATTGGTTGGCAAACAGATCAGCCCTGGGTGGCAGCTCAGGCAGTTCAACGTTCTGGAACCGCCAGTGGCAGTAACTATAAAAATCAGATGGCGACTGCGCAGTCACTATTAAATAGTTTATGGACTTCGTCACAACCAGTACCTTTGCCGGTTCCGTTTAAAACCGCTGTGTCTTTAGCGATAACCAATAATAACTTCTCTTGCCCAAGCACAAACACCACCGTTTCTGCCTACCAAAATCCGTTAAGAGCGGTTTCTAATCTTTCCGGCCAAAGGGTGGACCAGGGGGTAGATTTTGATGGCACTGGCGACGTGTATGCAATCGGTAATGGAACTGTAACTAACGTATATAATAGTGGTTGGCCACACGGAACGTTTATAAACTACCAGTTAAGTAATGGTCCCGCGAAAGGATACTTTGTTTACGTGGCAGAGGATTGTACACCCAAAGTTACTATCGGACAGGTTGTGACGACTAGTACTGTTTTATGTACGATGTTTAACGGGCGAAGCGGCATCGAAATGGGCTGGGGAGCAAGCAACAACGGCCAGTCAGAGGCGTTTCTCCTTAATGAATGGAATTTGTCCCAAGACTCAACCGGTATGGGTGTCAATTTTCTTAATCTTTTGCAGGCTCTAGGAATTAAATTGACTGGTGGCAGCAACACTATCACGCAGCCGGTTCAAACCCAGGGGATGCCGGCTAATTATCCAACTTGGCAATAGGGAGATTGTATGTACAAACAACCAGTACCTAAAAAAATAAAATTGCTTGGTCTAGTGTTGGTGTTTTTGATTATTGCTTATATGGTGTTTGAATATTTCAATTTCAGTTATCTTGGAACCACTCCCGGACTAAGCCAGACCTATAATTGGACACCCGTTATTGAATTCAGGTTTAATAAGAACCTGATTACTAAGGGTTTGTCGGTGTCAATGTCGCCAAATAGCTTATATGGTAATTACAAAATTAAAGGTAACCTGATCGAGGTTCCGCTTAGTGTTCCGCTGTCTAATTCAACAACCTATTCGATAACCATCAATTCCGTTTATGACACTCATGGTCAAGAATTAAAGAATTTGGTTTATACATTTAAACCTAGGTCTATTAGTGTATCTAGTTTACCGGATTACCAAAAATACGATTTAATATCCCGTAATGAGGCTTCTCCGGTCTATCAAGATCCTATACTAAAACACCTTCCTTATGACACGATTGATTTCTCATTAGTGGCAACATTCCCGGCTGGAAAAAACAACATACCCAGTCTAGTGTTGGTTGCAAAAATAAACATACCGGCAGCGTACACGGGCTCCCTTGCTCAGCAAATGACCATTCAGTACGAACAAGAGGTTCAGTCCTATATACAGTCCTTGGGTTTAAACCCATCCAACTATACGATCGATTACGTAATCACTAATAATTAGGGTTATATCTTGGTTATATCTATTAGGTTAGCATTGGTTTTGTTTTTAAAAATATTAAGGTCGGTGGTAGTAACAATTGACTGGCCGTTTTTTAGATATTCACTTAATTGACTTGCGCGCCTAGAATCAAGTTCACTGAAAATATCATCCATAAGTAGTATTGGTTGTTGATTGAGTTTTTGTTTGATTATTTCCGCTTCGATAATCTTTAGAGCTACGGTAATGGTTCTAGTTTCTCCTCTTGATGCAAAAACTGACGGGTTTTTTTCATTAATAAGTATTTCCATATCTTCACGGTGTGGTCCATGTGCCGTATAACCCCTCAGTATATCTAACGCAAGATCGTGTTCGAGTTTTTTTAGCAGGTTTGTTTCATAAGCAGCCATTTCTACATGTGGGGCGTATTTTGTAGTGATGGTTTCATTACCTGATGAGAGTGAATCATAGATTGTTTTTAAACTACTATTAATTAAGCTAGTTAGCTCATTCCTTAAAAAAACAATTGAACCTCCTAGTTGACTAAGGCGAATATTCCATGGAAATATTTCGTCTTTTTTAAAATCACCCTTTTTAAGAAGTGAGTTTCGTTGTCTTAAACTTTTAGCATAACTGGTTTTTATGTGTTTATACTCTGGGTTGATTTGTTCAAGTATAGAGTCTAGGTAAACCCGCCTATTCTCAGGTGAACCAGTTACTAAACTTAAATGACTGGGCTCAAATAAAACAACCGGTATTTGGTAATTAAACAGTAGCCTTTTAATGGTCTTGTGGTTGATTGTAAAGTTTTTTGGTGATTGGTTTTCAAGATTAATTCTAAGGGTTCTTTTAGTGCCGTCGTTCAAGCTTGAATCAATCCTACCCCACAACTTACCTTGCATCACCAACTCACTATCGCTAGCTCGGTAAGACTTACCAACACAAACCACCATAATAGCTTCAAGTAAATTAGTTTTACCACTCGCATTAGGTCCGAAAATTATATTAATACCATCTTGAAGTTTAACGGTTTTATCTGTGTATGACCGGAATTGTTTAAGCCGTATATCGGCGATCATTTAATTTATAAGTCTAGCTCTTAAGGGGCATTATTATATGTTTGTATGTACTGTCTTTAGGGTCTTTTATAATGGTGGGTTCAAGTTTTCCATTAAACCCAAAGAATACTTCCTCACCGCTCAATACCTGTAAAGAATCAAGTAGGTATCTTGAGTTTAGGGTTATACTACCACTGCCTTTAATTTTACCAGCAGCCGTGGCTGTATTTTCGCCAACCTGTGAAGCAATAGATCTAATACTCAGCGTGTTGGTTTTATCATCCAATTCAATCGTAACACT
>JAJYKI010000012.1 GCA_021788675.1 bacterium
ATACCTGTTAGAATGCTACTATTAAAAGCCAAAGGAGACAGTTATAGCAAAGTTCACCCGTCTGAATGAATCGATTCAGGCAAACGAACTTCGGGTCATAGACGAGGATGGGCAACAACTCGGTATCCTCAGCAAGCGAGAAGCATTGACTTTAGCGCAATCAAAAGGATTAGATTTGGTTGAGGTGTCGCCTGAAGCAAATCCGCCGGTCGCACGAATTGTGAACTGGGGCAAGTATAACTACCAGCGAACAAAACAGTTGCAGAAGAGCCGAAAATCGACAAAAGCCTCGGAACTCAAACAAATGCGTTTTGGACTTAAAATAGGCGAGCATGATTTGGCCATTAAATTAGCTAAGGTCGATAAATTCTTAGCAACCGGGCATAAAGTCAAACTTATAATTGTCTACCGAGGACGAGAACAGGCCCACAAAGAACTAGGTTTCAAATTGGCAGAAAAAGTAATCACTAGCCTTTCGGACAGATCTGTAGTAGATCAACAACCCCAGCTAGCAGGACGTCAGCTAAGCTTCGTTATAAGAAGCAGCGGTACATCCAGAATTAAAGTAACGGCCGATAACAAAGGAGAAAATAATGCCTAAACTCAAGACACATAGTGGCACTAAAGATAGGGTACGCGTCACCAAAAACGGTAAGGTGCGTATCGGCCACCCTAACATGAACCACTTTCTAAATAAAAAAAGAGGGGCACGCAAACGTAGATTAACAGGTCTCCAGACAAGAGAGAGTTCTGTAGCTAAAAATGTTAAGCGGATGCTTGGCATTTAAAATCTTATAACCTGAAGGAGTATACAAATGAGAGTTAAACGAGGCCTTGTTGCCCACAAAAAACATCTTAAGATCCGAAAAACTGTTAAGGGATATAGTCATCCTAACCGGGTAAGTATAAAACGCGCGAAGCAAGCTGCCACTAGATCGCTTCAATTTGCTACCAGAGATCGAAAAAACCGCAAAAGAACGTTCAGGCAGTTATGGAACGCTCGCATCAATGCCGCTGCCAGACTAAACGGTACAACTTACAGCAAACTAATATCCGGACTTAAAGTCTCCGGCATTAGTCTTGATCGTAAAATACTTGCGGAATTAGCCGTTAATGAACCAAAAGCGTTCGAAGCAGTTGTCAAAGAAGCCAGCAAATAATAATAAAAATGCCAGACTATCCGTAAGCCGGGTTCTGTTTTAGCTGGTCATCTATCTAGTCCTAGGGTTACCCCTAGGCTCAAGCGGTTCTTTTGATGAATCCTCGAGCGGGAAACTTTAGGCTTTAGGCCGTAAGAATCCATCTCCTTGCAGCGAACAGGGTTTACCTCCTTATCACATCACTGCGACAAGCTGTGGGCTCTTGCCCCACTCTTTTCACCCTTACCTATAAAAGGCGGTATAGTTTCTGTGGCACTTTCCCTAGGCTTAACGCCCGGTCGCCGTTAGCGACTGTCCTTCCCTATGCTGCCCGGACTTTCCTCATGCCTTTTATAGCATGCGACCAACCGATAATCTGGCTTAGAAATTATAACATAACTTATTTAATCGGCTTAATGCCAAGAGCCTCGTCCAGGGCTCGATTGACAGCCGCATCAGCGAGTTTATTAAGCTCTCTGGGCACATGGGTAAATGTAACCTTATGGAATTGTCTTGTTAGTTCGATAATAGCCGAGTGTACTGGCCAAAGATCACGATTGCGAACCTTAAAAATACCCCTCATCTGATTAATTACCAGCAGGCTGTCCATATATACATCTACGACACCGATTCGCTGCTCTATTGCAGCCTCTAGACCAAGCTTTAGTGCCGTATACTCAGCCTGATTATTAGTGGTTACACCCAGGTACACGCCTTTGTCAATAATTATTTTATTATCCATATCAAGCAAAACAAAACCACTTGCACTAGGTCCAGGATTTCCTCTCGATCCCCCATCTGCATATAATTTAATTTTATCTTGTTGTGTTTTTGTATAAGTTTCCCATTCCGATGCTAAACGATCCTCTTTAAGTAAAGGGTTAATAGCTTCGGCAAGTCTTCTATCTTTATCAGTAACATGCGATTGATCATCATGAGTAATACACCATATTTTTACAACATTCCATTCATTCTCAATTCTAGGAAAATGATTTTGAGACTTAGCAACTTGAGCAACTTGATTAATAAAGTCTAGAGCTTCATTAAAATTGATAAAATTAAATTGTCTGTATAGACCATGTTTAGTTTCTTGCCACATCACATAATATGGTAAGCGTTAATTAAGAACTAGGCAAATTAAAATAACATTTACAATATACAACCACCTAACTAAAGGCCATAATGAATAGCTTATTTGTTAACAATCCTCAAACTAAACTAAATTTAGTAAACCCACTGAATGCATTTATGTTTGAACAGTTCATGATCAGACACAATGATTGAAAAACATTCGACCTAGAACGATCTAAAAAAATTTACCCTAAAATGAGAGCACCGCATTATCTCAATTATCAATATATAGTCATTAGATATTATGGTACATCCTTAAACTAGCCGGAGATTAGTTAGCCACGCATACAGCCAATTTGTAAAAAATATAGATCCCTACTTAATCGAATAGCAATGATCAACTCTGAACGGCTAAATACTCTCGTGGAATAGCTCGAACGCTACTGTAGATATGACAATAGCAAGGTTGCGTTTTGTGACAACGAATTTGTTGCGACCCCAACAACTACAGATAAGCATCCTGATGAGTATTAACACTGGTAGATACCAACGTCTGGCTATTTACAGGCCACGAATCGTTAAATCATCTAATTGGAGATCGATAAGCCCTTTGTCATTAGTAACAAAAGTTTCAGCCTTATATTCGATTGCGGTCGCAAGATGTATAGCATCATAGCCATAGACCTGTTTACCATAGCGCTTCGTGAGGGCAACTGCACGTTCACAGATAGTTAACGTTACTGGTACAAATTTAGTGGTGCCAAAATCGTGCAGTATACTAATCAATTTTTTATCTAAATCGTCACCACTTAATGCCGCTCCAGTCATCAGTTCTTGCCAAGCTAGAATCGATAGCACGGCGCCTTCATGCTCCCCTTGCTGTACAATTATCTGGGCTGCTTTTGACCAAGTACTCGTGCCCTCAAAGGCATAAATCAATACGCTTGTATCGTACGCAATCATATTAGTCAGATTTTAACTTAGGCTGCATAGAATCACGCAGTGTTCTGGTATAGTCAGCAGCATCTTGACCTTGTTTAGTCCATACATTGGGAAGTGTGCCAAAGTGCTTTTCGATGGGTAACTTATCAGAAAGCTGGAGATTGCCGTCATCCGTGACAGTAATGGTGACTCGAGAGCCGGGACGTAACCGTAATTGCTCACGCAAGCCTCTTGGTAGCGTAACCTGGCTTTGTGACGAAACTTTAAGCGTGTACGAAGTATTTTTCATCATAATATGTGTAAAAAGTTATATAAATAAAGTAAAGTTAAAGTATTTACTTTATTATATCATATTGGAGCGATTAACCTTGAACAGGTGGACGCACTCCTTGAGTCCATCAAACTTTACTGGCAATATAATAATATAGGCTCAGCTAGTCTGACCCTCACTCACGCTTTATTAACAATGTTTAGTCAGGATTATGAACTTTAGAATAACTCTTTTGGCTACTTGATATGTATTTCAAGCCATACAATTTGCTATGTACGCCCATAAACCCAAAAATTACGTAACTATCATCAATTTATATAATGCTCTAATATCGCCCGTAATGTTAATACTGTATAGACCAGCATACGTAAGCATAAGAACTTGGTCGGGGTGACAGGGATTGAACCTGCGACCTCACGGCCCCCAGCCGTACGCGCTACCGCTGCGCTACACCCCGCTATATCTCTACGAATTACTTTCTCTTGCTTAGAACTAGCCGGGCTCCGAGTTGATTAACCTGAGGTATCCCAGGTGGGTGTTCGCATGCATAAACCACGGTATATACATTATGAACTCCCTAATGATTAGTATTCAGATAATCATTACCCGGAAAGTTTTCAAAACGAAAACCTTAACCCGACCTATCGACTATTATAGCTAAGAATTTCTATATGCTAAGAAGAAATTTAAGAATTGTATTGTCTACATAGCCGATCAGCTGGGCGATGAATTGGAAAAATACGAATATAAAAAGTAAGATTACCATGAAACCCATAGCTTCAATTCTCTCCATTACACGCCTAACAGATTCCGGCGCAAAAGCATATAAAACCCTTGAACCATCTAGAGGTGGAAAAGGTATCATATTAAAAACCATTAGGGCTACGTTAACTTCTACAAATATTAGTAGAAAATTGAGCAACTCTGCATTAATTGTGGCGGCCAATAAATGAATCAATACAGAGCCCACTGCGGCTAACAAAAAATTAGATAACGGACCGGCCAAACCTACCATTGCCACACCATACTCGTCATAATTAACGTTTTGCGGGTTAAAAGGTACTGGTTTAGCGGCAAATATAGGAGGTAGCCCAAACAGGACTAGGACTAGAGGCAACAAAAGAGTCGTGGCTACATCTATGTGCTTAAACGGATTAAGAGTCAACCTGCCCATTTCCGCCGCCGTCTTATCACCTAGGTAATAGGCAACAACTCCATGCATCACCTCGTGGACGATCATTGCTATCAATAAAGATAGAAAAAAGAAGACAAGTTCAATGCCGGTTAGTCCAGTAAACATAAAATCTAGTATACCATTGACTATCAATCTGTTTATCTGTAAAATTTAATCTTGAATTCAAAGGACTAAATCTTATGCAAAAGTGCGAACTAACTGGTAAGGGCAAGCAATTCGGCAACAACGTAAGCTTTTCCCAACGTCATACTAAAAAAGTATGGAAGCCAAACCTGCAAATTAAAACTGTTGTGATAGATGGTAAAAAAATTACCATGAAATTAAGCACACAGGCCATCCGAACTCTTAAGAAAAAAAATCTTCTGGAATCCTAGGCTATTTAGCTACAGTACTTCTAACTCGATAAGTTGAGTTACGTCTGTTAAATCCGTAGCTTTCAGTTTCAATTTACTAACTTTCTCCCTGGCGTCCATACCAAGCTCTTTTAAAGCATCTTCAAAACTTGACTGATCAACTGGATAGTTAATACCTTTGATCGCATAATTAGTCGGGATAACTAGTTTGGGCTCCAAGTCTTTAATAATTTTTAAGGCACCCTTAGCATCAGTTGCATACCCGTTGCCACCCACAGGAATGATCAAAACATCACACATACCCACAGCTTCTAGTTGTTGATCATTTAGTAGCGGGTATATGCGTCCGGTAATCAATAAGTCAATATCATTAGTCGTAAGTTTAAACATGGTTCCTGAGTGCTTATCGGGCTCATCCGTATTCAATCGAACCGGTATACCCACTATGGATATGTCATCAACTTCGTACTCACCGGGACAGTCAATGATAATCTTAGCATCGACACTCAGGTTGGAACCTTCCAATTCCGAAGTCTTTAATACAACATCACCAGCTTTAATGACATTTTTTTTACCTAGTACAGCTAGATTGTCGTCCACCACTATTCTAGTATTCTTCTGACTTATAACAATGCAGTTAGCTCCGTAAAATTGTATATCCATCACATCCCCTTTAATTAATTTGCAATAAATCTTTTTGATCTAATAAAACCTGTTTCTTGGAGTTGAGGATAGATGTAACGAAACGATCCTTGATCTGTTTGCGATATAAGAAATCATCGGTTTTTAATACAGTATATCGAATTTCTCTTCCCTCTTCTGACTCAAGACCCAAAACATACTTGTCTACTGCATTCTTGTTAACATCACCAACTATTAATAAATCTACGCTTGAGTTATCGTCACGGGTGAAAAATCCTGTATAAAGCAGCAGGTCGATATGTCCAAGTGACTTCAGCTCAACATCTACACCTTCGCTCGTAATCTCACTATTATTAGATTGTATTTTTTTAGTAGCAGCGCTGCCGAAGATTTCTAATAAAGCATCATAAAACTCATATTTCTGGTTAACCTCGTAATATAACTTGTTATTAGTCGTGTCAGACGTGATGATCCCAATGTTCAATAGGTTAGATAATTCACGTCTTACGGAGTTTATCTGCTCGTCTATTTTTCTTGTAATTTCACGCACATAGAAAGATCTGTCAGGATTACCATAAAACAGCCTCAGCAGCTTTACTCTTGTCTTAGATCCGAAGAGTTGTTCAATCATAGATATCATTGTAGCAGTAGTTGAATTTTAATAAACGGTTTTGTTCAAGAATGTTGTTACTAAGTCGTCAATTTCGGCATAATTAACAGGGGCACTAAACCAGTGAGTACTTTTATTTCTTTTAAACCACGTTGCTTGCCTTTTAGATAGTGCCAGAGTGTTTTTTATTATCCTGTTCCTTGTTTCTGCCAGCGATTGATTACTATTAAAAAACTCTCTCCACTCATGATAGCCAATGCCCTTCAAGGCCTCGCAATCCCAACCATACTTTTCACTCAAATTCTTAACTTCAGATTCAAGGCCATTCTTTAGCATTAGGTCTACTCTTGATTCTATCCTATAGATCAGCTTTTCTTTTTGAATACTCAGACCAATTATTAGAGTATTTTCTCTTAAAGTCTTCTTATCAGGAACGGCACCATTGGTTTCGATAGCCCTAATTAATCGTCTTTTATTGCGCTGGTCTATTGTTGTAATGTTTATAGATCTGCTATTAGCCAGTTCTACTAGTTCACTAATTGACAGGGCATTTAACTCAATCCTTTGTTCATCCGAAGGTGACGGCAAAAAACTATAGTCATAAATTATTGCATCAACATATAGTCCCGTACCGCCAACCAATATAGGAATGCTGCTACGTTCATATATATTATCAATGGAGCGATTGGCGTCATTTTTAAATAGAGCCGCGGAATAGTAATCACAGGGTTTGATTATATTTATCATGTGGTGAGGCACCGACTTCATATCGGCATCAGTCGGCTTAGCGGTTCCAATATCAAGCTCCTGTCGAATAACCCAGGAATCGGCGCTTACAATCTCTCCACCTATTTTTTTAGCCAAATTAATAGACAAATCACTTTTACCAGCTGCCGTCGATCCGACAATAACTATTAACGGCTTTAGTTGAGCTTTGGCCACCAGATTATATCCTTGATTTTTACACTTAACTTTGTTGACACTATTACACCATCTTTTTCCAATGCCACCTTATGGGCCAGTCTGCCTCCTGGATATCCTGAAGCTAGGGCACCTCTTTTATTTACAATCCTGTGCCATGCTATATCCGAGTCACCATAATGTGCAATCCCGCCGACAATCCTAGCAGCTCCAGGACTTCCAGCGATTGCTGCTATTTGGCCATAGGTCATTACCCTGCCCTTGGGAATCGATTTTACGATAGCCTCAACTTCTTGCCTAAAATCTGCGGCAGACATTTGTTATAGCGATGACTTAGTGACCCTAGATTTAGCTTCATTGACGACAGTTTTAAGGAACTCCTCAAATCCAAGGCCATCCTTTCGCTCTTGGGTTATCATATCTGACCTGATCCTAGGAATTACCAAACCGCTAGCGACTTCTTTTGAGCCAATTACTACTACATAGGGTACTTTCATAATTTCGGCATTTCTGACTTTTTTACCAACCGACTCATTATCGTCGTCAAGGCTAACCCGTAGACCTAGGGCCTTGGCTTTTGCAACTATGACATTAGAGTAGTCCAGCACTGCTTTTTCCTGGTTCAGCGATATAATCCTAATCTGCTCCGGTGCTAACCAGACCGGGAACTTTCCGACTGTGTGTTCTATATAAACTCCAAGGAAACGCTCAATTGATCCGAGTATTGCTTTGTGGATCATGGCCGGACGCTGTAGCTTACCATCCGAGTCAGTATAGGTAAGATCGAACCTTTCAGGCTGCACAAAATCAAGCTGAACAGTAGCACATTGCCACTTTCTTCCTAAAGCATCTTTAACATGAATATCTATCTTCGGACCGTAGAAAGCGGCCTCTCCTCTTACCAGTTGATAATCTAAAGCTTCTTCTTTGGCAATCCTCTCAATTATCTCCTCAGCTTCTTTCCACAGTTCCCTGTCACCGAAATAATTGTTACTGTCATCACGGAACGACAAGTCAACACTAAGTGGCATATCTAAAACCAAATACATCTGCTTTATCATTCCTAAAATAGATCGGAATTCGGCCTCGATTTGATCATGTCGAACGAAAGCGTGCGAGTCATCTTGAGTAAGCGACCTGACCCTGGACAAGCCGTGGAGCTCTCCGCTTTTCTCATCTCGATACATAGTGGTAGTTTCCATATATCGTTGCGGTAAATCACGATAGCTTCTTGGCCTGGATGCATATATTTGCGCTACATGAGGGCAATTCATTGGCTTTAGCATAAAAATATCGTCCGATTCAGTACTTTTAACTTCGAATCTTTCGGGATATTTGTCATAATGGCCCGATTTTTTGTATAGCTCTATTCTGGTTATATGCGGGGCCCAAACCGCCTCATAGCCACCTGCCACCTGCAACTCCTCGGAAAACTTAATGAGCTGCTGTCTTAACACAGTTCCTCTTGGCGTGAACAAGGGCAATCCTGGACCTATCAAATCCGACAAGACAAATAAATCGAGCTCCTGGCCTAATCTCCTATGGTCTCTTACCTTTGCTTCTTCAAGGTTATGGAAATAATCTGCAAGCTCTGCCTCCGTACTAAACGCCACACCATATACTCTCTGTAATTGCTGACGCGTGATGTCTCCACGCCAATACGCCCCACTAACCCTAAGAAGCTTAAAAAAACCTACTTTACCGGTTGATTCTACATGCGGTCCTCTACAAAGATCCACAAAATCGCCACATTTATAAAAAGATACGTTATCAACTTTTGAAGCATTCTCGGCAATACTTCCCATTTCTTCCGGACTTAAGTCTTTAGCCAAAGTGGTCCCAGATCTTTTCAGGTCATTTAGTAGTTCCACTTTAAATGGCTGACTTGCATCATTAGCCCACTTTATTGCTTCGTCTATTGGCAGCTGGTAACTTTTAAAATTCAGGTCTTTTTTAATTAATTCCTTCATTTTTACTTCAATTTTGTCAAAATCATCCTCAGATAATTTATAGTCATCAATCAGCAAATCATAATAAAAGCCATCTTCAGTGGTTGGTCCGATGCCAAACTGGACATTTGGCCATAGCTGCTGGATGGCGGCTGCCATTATATGCGCCAAACTATGCCTCATAGGTAACAACTTAGACTCACTTGCCATCTCTGTTACTTTATCACTTTTAATCAATAAAACAAAAAGTGGTTGAATGATCTCGCAATTCATTCAACCACCATACCCAATGTTTTGAGCGATAAAACAATCTCGTCAAAACTTCACCTGTGATGACTATCATAGCAAGGATAGTACTATTAGGCTAGCCTAAGTTTGCTGTATTTTGTACATTCCACCATGTGGATAAGGCAAGTAAGCTTATACCAGCCATGATATATTACAAATTCAATGTAACAAAAAACTCCCGTAAGGGAGCTATACATGGTGGGCGGTATAGGATTCGAACCTATCACCTTCGCAACGTCAATGCGACGCTCTAGCCAAATGAGCTAACCGCCCAGTTTATTAAAACTTTGTTAACTATAACCTTACATATCTGTTAAATCAAGTACTATTGCTCCACTAAGCACTTGACACATATATATGTATTCGGTAACATGTACAGGTTAAACGGGACAGAAGTGAGTTTTGAGTACCGCATCAAATAGTGTACTTGGATCTTTCAAGTTGTTTTACGAAGACTTGGGATCCAGACCATCAAATCGAGTAAGGCGCCCAAGAAGAAGTTAAGGGGCATAAATACCGGAGATATTACCCGGTATTTATTTTTTCCCACATTTTTAACTCACTTATACACTAGTAATTCTAATTCCCGTATGTCAATATATTGACATGGTTTGTATATATTGCGGCAGTGGTACGAGCGTAGTTAATTCACGAGTCCAGAAACTTTCTAATGGTGTCTGGAGAAGACGCAAGTGCCAACGCTGCAACGCAATCTTCACCAGCATTGAAAAGCCCTACTACCCTACCAGCATCGTTATATCCTCCAACAGATCTACAGTATTGCCATTTTTACCAGAAAAGTTATTTTTAAGTGTTTATGAATGTCTCAAGCACAGACAAAATCCAATCGAAGACGCAAAACACATCTGCGATACCATAACTAGAAAAATGATCAGCAGTAGCGTAGATGACAATGAAATTAAAAATACAGAGCTCAGAAACTTAGTCAACGTAACCTTAAACAGATTCGATAGGACAGCAGCGATACATTATCAGGCTTTTCACACCAATAAATAATCTGTCGGCAATTACTGATTCAAGCTTGAAGATGTCTTAGTCTCAGAATCGTTAACAACTGCCTTTTCTGTTACATCGAATTTACTGAGATATTTCTTAAACATTAGTCTGGTTTGTGAATTGAGAGCTGCTAAAGAACCAAAGGCAATACCCGTAACGGGTGCCAGTAACCACTGGAGAACCATCAGCACCGATTTGTGACGTCCGTACCTTGAAGGCCTTGGCGGCAAGGTTACAAGACCGACATAAACTGTTGCCAGTAAGCCAATCAGTCCAATCTTTTGAACTCGACTTACAATTAACGGCAATTCGTTGGCTGCAAAACTTTGGGGATGAATTAAGGGCGGTATAAAAGCCGCCCCAAAGACCAATAAAGTACCCGTAGCCCAGGACACATGCCCCTCCAGCAGATTGAGTAGCTTGGATAGCAAATCCCATTTTGGTATCTTGTTCTTTTTATAAAATCCTTTGTCAGCTACATATGCTACATCCGAAGCCCCATAAGTCCAGCGTCTTAGCTGGGTAAATTGCGCCTTAATAGTCCTAATGTAACCATCAGCCAAAACGGCATCCTGATAGACCGGCACGCTTAGAGGATAAACCCTATAGTCACCGTCGAAATGAAAATAACTTCTCCAAAAATGATGGCCATCTTCAACTACCGTTCTAACACTCCAAAAGTCCATGTCGATCAAAGCTCTCATTGACTGTGCATGAGCGGAAAAATTACGAGCTCGATGCGGTCTTGTGGTACCTACCATATAAAAAAGCGTATTGCCGGTGGCAATGACTCGCATCATAGTCGGGACATCCCAAATATTATTAGTAAACATGGGCAGCGGCTGATAGGAGGCATTTATGGGATCGGGTACGATGCAATAAAGATAGCTAACTGCTAAGAAGTATCTTTTATCCGGACGATTATCTGCATCCAGAGTGGTTACTACTACGCGACCAGGATCAATGCCTTTAGTTTCAAGATAGTTAGCCAATTGACGTCCTGCCCAAGTTATATTTGCCCCCTTCCCAATAATTTCATCTGGCAATTTAGCAGGGTGCTTATATGAAATAGCGTCGTAGAAGTAATCACCATAGTCATCGATAAGAGCCTTAACCCTACGCTCTGCTTCTTCCCCGGCTCGGCCTTCATATGCTATTACTAAAATTATTTTTTTGTTGTCGTGCATGCCATCAATAATTGATCGTATAGTAGGCTCAAGTACATCTCGACTCTCATTTACAGTTGCAATTATTACAGCATGAAATAGTTGCGACGGTCGATAGGGATTGGAACTAT
>JAJYKI010000013.1 GCA_021788675.1 bacterium
AAAGAGACCGGCTTCGAAGATGGTCTGCTAAAAGAGACACGGGACAGTGAAGGAAAGGCTGGCAACAGCCCCGATCATCAAACGTTCCAGTCCGAAGTAGGGTCAAGCCCGGCCTTCTTGCCAAATAACTATCCGGTTGAATCAAGCCCCGCACCATATTTGTCGAATCCGCAACCAGCGCCACTCAGGGCCACTCCCTCGACTGGCGACTCTCGAAAAACGCTTATTATCAATGTCGCCCTGGCCTTACTCGCGGTGCTAATAATCATCTTCATTGTTTGGCTTTTGCTTAAGTCTCGAGCCTGACGTTATACTATCTAAACCATGCAGAAAATAATCCTTTTTTATAAATTTACGCCACTCAAAGACCCTGAGGTGGTTAAGTTGTGGCAAAAAAACTTATGTGAGAGTCTAGGGCTCAGGGGCAGGGTTATTGTAGCTACCCAAGGCATTAACGGAACGCTCGGTGGGGACATCAAAGACCTGAAGGCGTACATCCGTCAGACCAAACTGCATCCCGGACTAAAGGATATTGTCTTTAAATGGAGTGATGGTAAACGCGAGGACTTCCCCAGATTAAGCGTAAAAGTCAGACCTGAATTGGTAGCATTTAACGCCGCCGACAAAATAAAAGTTGACTCTAAAGGCGTAGTTGGGGGCGGGCAACATCTTAAACCCGAACAGTTGCATGAACTGATGGATAAGCATAACGGCGAAGTTGTGTTCGTTGACGGGCGTAACGCTTGGGAAGCGTCAATCGGTAAATTTAAAAACGCTTTAGTTATGGATGTCGAGCACAGTCGTGATTTTCCAGAGGCGATTGCCGATCCTAAATATGACTCCCTAAAAGACAAGCCGGTCGTAACTTACTGTACCGGCGGTATTCGCTGTGAAGTCTTGTCCAAGCTCATGAAAGACGAAGGCTTTAAAGATGTCTACCAGCTCGACGGCGGCATTGTTAAATACCTGGAGGCTTACGGTGACGATGGGCTGTGGATATGTTCGCTGTTCGTGTTTGATGAACGCATGAGCCTCAATGCCTCCGATCATACCCGTATAATCGGGGAGTGTACGCATTGCCAAAATAAAACCTCCAATTATGTTAATTGCGCTAATAAAGCCTGCAACAAGCTGCTTTTAGCCTGCGAAAGTTGCGCGGGAGACGAGTTTTATTGCCGGATATGCCAACCAGAATTAGTAAGTTAGAATATAATATTGCAAGAACGCAAAAATAGTGTATAATATCTGATACTATGAGTAAAGAAATTATATCTGAAAACCCGCAGCCTATAACTATAGACCGAGTTCCTTATACGGATGACGAATATAAACCGAGACATAGAGCCAAACGAATAGTTAGAACGTTTTTGGCAGGCCTGGTGCTTGCCGGCGCAGGCTATGTTGGTTATAAGTTAGATAAACGAGATAATTTAGTTAAAAACGCTCAAAAAACCGAAAACGCGCTTATTCAAAACGATTTAAAGAATGGCACTAAAGTTGCTAATGTAGTCGCAAAAGTAGCAGCAGGCGTCAACGAGCGGAGTACACCATCCCAGATAAACAATTATGGCGGGCCTTTAAGTCCAATCTTGCCCTATGAAGGCAATACCGCCGCTACGGTCGCTAAAAATTCTACATTGTTTATTAAAGACCCTAGTTTTTTTGTTGCCAAAGACGGCGATACCTATATGGAATTCCAGTACGGCAACGGTTCACACGTTAATGCTAAAAAGCGTGAAAGCGTCGCTCAGATTGCTCAACAAACTTTTTATATAGACGTCAGTCAGGTTGAAAACCAACAAAGTGTATATCATAAAAAGTTGATTGAGTTCATTACTCCCGATGGCCGGACGTCTGCTACTATACCGGAGCACCTGCAATACCAAAAAGCTGTTTACGACTGGGCCGGTCAATTGGTTAGCGGTAATCTTAAAGATACCGGAGTTGTTGATTATGCCTTTGAGGCATCAAATTCGGTCGCTAAAGACTTCGGCAATTTAGTCGGCAACCCTAATCTGTAGTCATTTCTAGGTTAAAATAATAGGGTGGAAGACAAGACTGAAGCCTTAGTTAAGAAAATCAGAAGCCTGCCGATGCAGCCGGGTGTCTATTTCTATAAGGATAAATCCGGCGAAATAATTTATATCGGTAAAGCCGCCAAACTCAAAAACCGGGTCAGGCAGTACTTTCAGAAGACCCGTTACCGAGATCCGAAAACCGAGGCTCTGGTCAGAGAGATTGCCGATTTGGAATGGATGGTCGTTGACAGCGAGATTGACGCTTTGTTTTTGGAAGCGGAACAGATTCGGCGCTATCTGCCCAAATTCAACATCTTGTTGCGCGACGACAAAGCACTGGCTTACGTGCGCATCGATTATGATAGCGATTACCCGACGGTTAGTTTTACCAGGCGTCCGCTGGATGATGGTGCCAGATATTTCGGGCCCTATATGTCGATGAGCGCACTGCGTCAAGCGCTCAAGCTCTTGCGTCGGGTTTTCCCCTACGCCACTAAACGGCAACCGAATCAGAAACGTGCCAGCCTGCACTATTTCCTTGGTCTTGACCCCGGACTTGAAGACGGTCGCACCTCTCTGGAGGATTACCGGGCTAATTTACGTCGTCTGATGGACTATATGGCCGGAAAGCGCGTAAAGCTTATAAAAGAACTGGAACGGGACATGAATCGGGCTGCCAAAAGCCAGGATTTTGAACGGGCCGCTAAAATTCGCGATCAGCTGACCAGCCTAAAAAGGTTAAGTCAGCAAATTGTCTTTAGTGACAAGGAATTTAGTGATCTTAGCAAAGACCAGGCCTTAAGCGAGTTGGTAGATTTGCTTGGTTTGGATAAATACCCCAGGCGTATTGAAGGCTATGACATTTCCCATATGCAGGGCACTAACGTAGTTGCCAGCATGGTAGTGTTTACTAACGGCGTCAGCGACAAAACTGAGTATCGTAAGTTTAAGACAACCAAAGACGTTAACAATGATTTTCTAAACATGAATGAAACACTGCGCCGCCGACTTAGCCCGAAACACGATAAGCACTGGCAGCTCCCGGATATAGTCTTGATCGATGGCGGCAAAGGCCAGTTGGATGCGGCTATTAAGGCTCGCGATGAACGCGGACAGTATAGCATTCCGTTTATAGGGCTCGCTAAGCGTGAAGAACAGATTGTTGTCGACAATGAACTTAGCAATGTTAAAATTAACGCTGCCGTTCTGCAAAAGCTGGGCGGTTTTATTACTCCCAGTGAGCGCTTCACATTGATTAATCTCCCTAAGTCCAGCAATGTCATCAAGCTCATGCAGCGCATAAGGGACGAAAGTCATCGTTTTGCCGTCAGCTACCACTCGACACTTAAGACCAAGCGCATGGTCGTGTCAATGCTCGACGATGTCCCCGGCATTGGGCCGACGACAAGGAAAAAACTCCTCAAACATTTCGGCTCAGTAAATGCTATCAAGTCTGCCAGTGAAGCCGAATTGGTGGCTATAGTTGGTAAAGTCAAAGCTAAGTCCATCCGAAGCTGGCTTTAATCTGCTAAGCTATCTAAATGAACAAACCAGACTTTGACAGCAATTTCTTTAAAAATAACCGGGCTAATTTACGTCGCCATCTTAATACGGACGATCCGATTGTCATAACAGCCAACGGTCTTATACAGATGGGAGCGGATAGCAGCTATCCGTTTGTTCAGGATGCTAACTTCTGGTATCTGAGTGGAATTAACGACCCGGACATAATACTCGTAATGGACGGCGAGCGGGAGTTTTTAATCGCCCCGACACGTGAGGCTACCCGCGCAACCTTTGACGGACAGATTGATCAGACTTCGCTTACCAATTTGTCCGGTATTGGCGACGTACTCAATGAAGTGTCCGGCTGGAAGCGACTGGATGCGCTGGCGGAAAAGACTAAGCGCTTGGCAACCCTGGCGCCGGCACCGTCTTTTATTGAGCAGTATGGCATGTATGCCAATCCGGCCCGTTCAAGACTGATTGATCGCATCAGGCGTCACGTCGAAGACATTCATCTTATGGATATCCGCCCGGAGATAGCCAGGCTCAGGATGATCAAGCAGGCTCCGGAGCTTGCGGCGCTTAAGCTGGCGATAGACATAACGACCGATACGCTCAAGGATGTCATGGCGGCTGCATCAGGCTATAGCTATGAATACGAGATTGAAGCCGATATTTCGCGTGGATTCAGGTATAGGGGAGCCGATGGTCACGCTTTTGACCCGATAGTGGCCGGGGGCAAGCGGGCGTGTACACTGCACAATACCAGTAACAATGCCGCGCTTGACAGTAGTGAGCTGGTTGTTATGGACGTAGGGGCGGCAGTCATGGGTTATGCGGCGGATATAACCCGTACGATGTCCGTGTCCAAGCCAAGTCCACGCCAGCAAGATGTCTTTCGGGCTGTCCGGGCCGCGCATGCTTATGCAATGAGTCTTATTAAACCGGGTACCAAGCTTAAGACGTATGAAGACAAGGTAATGCGTTTTATAGGCAGCGAGCTGAAGACGCTGGGACTGATCAAGAACCTGAAAGAAACCGAAGTGCGTCGTTATTTTCCGCACGCGACATCTCATTTCATAGGTCTAAATGTTCATGACGTCGGCGATTACCAGATGCCCTTAAAGCCGGGCATGGTATTAACTGTCGAGCCGGGTATTTATATACCCGAAGAAGGCATCGGGGTCAGGATAGAAGACGATGTCCTAGTAACGCCTGACGGAGTTAAGTCATTAAGCGCCGGCTTGCCGGTTAAGCTTTAGTCCAATACAATGTAAGATTAGTATGCCCAAACCTATCCTTAGATTAGCTTTGCGTTGGTTGGTGTCCAGTCTCGGACTTTGGATAGCCGCTAATCTGCTATCCACCAACATTACCTATAAAAGCGTTTATGTAATTATCGTCGCCGGTCTGATCCTGGCCATCATCAATACTATCATTAAGCCGATTTTGATAATTTTATCCTTGCCCGCGATTGTTGTAACACTCGGGCTGTTCATGGTTATCATTAACGGTCTGACGGTCTATCTCGCCAGCCGGCTATACACACCGCTTCATATAACGAATTTCTGGGCCGCCATATTTGCCGGGATAGTCATCGGGCTGGTAAACTATTTAGTAGGCGCAATTATAGAGAAGTGAGGTTTTATAATAATGAGCATTTATAACTACATAGCACTGGGAGCCATGCTCTTGATGTCGATCTTAATCCTGGTCCAAACCAGAGGTGCTTCCTTGGGTGCCGGTTTGGGCGGAGCCGGAGAGGTTAACACGCAACGACGCGGAACCGAAAAAACCATTTTCCAGCTGACAATCATATCCGCCACGATATTCGCCCTGGCGCTTATTTTTGGCGCTATCGGCTAAAGCTTGATTTAATCACAACTATCACCTATGCCATACAAAAAAATGCGCAAGCTGCTACACCGCAGGCAGAGTCAGGCGAGGGATTTTTCACAAACCGCAGAAGTCAATATCGACCGGTTTTTATTCGGCCGGTTTGAGCATCTTTTATTAGTAAAACGGTTTGTGGGCGGTTGGGTGCTTTTATGGCTGCTCTTAGCTTTAATGACCGGTATCGAGCTTGCCAATCTTAGCCCCTATTACCAGAGTGTTGAAGCAGTGCCCGGTGGCATATACAGTGAGGGAATTTTGGGTACGATGACTAACGTCAACCCGATTTACGCGACCAATCCGGTAGATACCAGCTTATCGCATCTCTTATTCGCCGGGTTATTTACGCATAACGCCCAAAATAATCTGGTCGGTTGTCTGGCGAGCGGCTATAGCATCGACAAATCGGATACCGTTTATACTGTAAAACTAAAGCACGGTTTAACTTGGCAGGACGGTCGACCATTGACGGCAGCCGACGTTGTTTTTACTTATGACATGATTCAAAATCCTGACTCTCAGTCGCCGCTTTATTCAAGCTGGCAGGGCATAAAAGTTAATGCGCCAAATTCTTACACCGTGACTTTTACTCTACCTAACCCGCTGGCATCTTTTCCTTACAATCTGACAACTGGAATTTTACCGCAGCACATTCTCGGTTCTATCGCCCCGTCTGATCTGCGCAACGCCTCTTTTAACACGAACAACCCGATTGGAGCCGGGCCGTTCATGTGGCACGCACTTCAGGTTAGTGGTGATACGCCACAAAATGCCAGTGAGCAAATCGCCCTTTTGCCTTTTAGGAATTACGTACTTGGCCGGCCGAAGTTAAGCGAGTTTATCGTCAATGCATTCGCAGACAATAGCCAGCTACTAAATGCGTTTAAGAGCGGTCAATTGACAGCCATGACGGGTATCGATGCCGTACCGGGTTTTATAAAAGCTAATCCGATTTACCAGGTTCACAGCCGTCTGTTAACGGTTGGAGATTATGTCTTCTTTAAGACTAATAGCGGTGTTTTAAGTGACGCGACGGTCAGGCAGGCCTTGGTAATGGCGGCCGACCCTGCGGCAATCATTGCCCGGCTCGGCTATTTCACTTTTCCGGTCAACGAGCCGTTGCTCATAGGGCAACTGGCATATAACCCCAAATATGCACAATCGACTAATAAGCTCGCTACGGCGCAGAGTCAACTTGCGCAAGCCGGCTGGACAAAAGCTAAAAACGGGATTCTTGAGAAAAATAATCAACCCCTAAGTTTTAATCTAGTCGCAACCGATACGCCCGAAAACCGTCTGGTTGCCGGCATGCTTAAACAGCAGTGGCTAGCTTTAGGAGCCAGCGTGCAATTAATTTTTGAATCATCCAGCACTTATACGACAACTTTGGAAGGCCATTCATACGACTCGACCTTAAACGGCATATCCATTGGTAACGATCCCGACGTATTCGTGTATTGGGATAAATCACAATTCGACCCCCGTTCATCGAATCTTAACTTCTCCGATTACAGTAGTAACAGCGCCAGTCAGGCCCTGGAAGCCGGCCGAACAAGGCTCGATCCGAAACTGAGAGTTATTAAATACCAACCGTTTTTAGCCGATTGGCAAAAGGATGCCCCGGCTCTTGGTTTGTTCCAGCCGCGCTTCATCTATATAACCAATGGTCCGGTCTATGGTATGGGGAGCCATGTAATCAATGCTCCTTATGATCGTTTTGACAATGTTCAGAACTGGGAAATATTGCGCTCGGCCGTGACCGATTTGAAGCAAAACTAACAATCTAGGATTATTGGTGCGCGAGAGAGGACTTGAACCTCCACGAGCATAAAGCTCAATAGATCCTGAATCTATCCTGTCTACCGATTCCAGCACTCGCGCATAAAATCAAAGCCTATCTTAGCATAGAGGCTTAAAGATATAAACAAGTTAACGCGGTATAAATATCAATTTTTCGGCTCGGCCGACACCAACAACCACTTAAGTTGTGCTATTATTTTTAAATAACATCGTTTCGGATTAATTAGATAAGAGGGGTTGGTCTAGATCTAAATGAACAAGGTTGCACACTATCTTCAGGAGCATGTTGTCGGCGAGGTTATGACAGGCACCGATGCGCGCAATTACTTTTCAACTGACAATAGCATTTTTTCGATTACACCAAGCGTTATAGTCTATCCTAAAAACGAAAACGACGTGCGCAAGACTGCCAGATTTGCCTGGCAGCTGGCCGAGCGCAATCGTATCATACCGATTACAGCTCGGGGCAGTGGAACGGATTTGAGCGGCGCCGCACTTGGTAGTGGTGTTATGTTGGCGTTCCCGGCTCACTTGAATCAGGTAAAATTTGTTGACGCCAAAAACGGTGTAGTGACAGTCGAAGCCGGTATTAATTTTGGCAAGCTACAGCAGTTATTGTTAACTTATGACCGTTTCGTACCGGCCGCTCCTGCCAGTTTAGAATATTCGACGGTTGGCGGTGCCGTCGCTAATAACGCCAGTAGCATACGCTCTATAAAGTATGGCGATATGCGACACTACGTTAAGGGTTTAAGAGTGGTTCTGTCGAACGGCGAGGTTATTGAAACCGGTAAACTTAGCAAGAAGGAACTGAACCGTAAGCTGGGATTGGCAACGTTTGAAGGTGAAATTTACCGGGCGGTAGACACGCTTCTGGAGGAAAATCGGGAGTTGGTCGAAAAGAGCAGTCTTAATGTTACGAAAAACGCGACTGGTTATGATTTGGCGGACGTGCGCAGCGAGGACGGTTCGTTTGATCTGACGCCTTTGTTCGTTGGCAGCCAGGGAACTCTTGGCTTGGTGACCGAAGTTACGCTGGACAGCGAGCCCATCGGCGGCGACCCCGTCCTTATAACGGCTCATCTGGACAGTGTCGATGCCTTGCAATCGGCAGTCGAAGAGTTGAGAAAACTGGAAGAGTCGCCCAGTGCGCTGGAAGTTGTCGACGACAACCTGCTAAACCTGGTTTCATCGCTTAATGCCAACTATTTGAAAGACGTCATCGAGCTACCGTATCCGAAGTTCGTTCTAATCGTCGAATTCGATAGTGCCAAAGAGCACAAACAAAAGAAGTTAGTCAAGCAAGCAACCAAGATCCTATCTAAGCTTAGCCAGCAAGTAGAAGTAGAGGAAGATACAGATAAGCAGGAAGTTTTATGGAAGATCAGGGAATCATCGGCAGTCGTTTCGGGGCACAACCAAGGCCAACTTAATCCGTTGCCGTTAATTGACGACGGTATTGTGCCGGTGGATAAGCTCGCAACTTTCATAAATGCCGTTTATTCTCAGTTTTCAAGGGAACACTTGCAGGTTGCGCTTTGGGGTCACGCCGGTGACGGCAATCTTCATGTCCAACCATACTTAAACTTGAGTCAGGTCGGGGATCGCCAGAAGGCATTTCGTATGCTAGAAGAATATAACCGTCAAGTCCGTGACTTGGGCGGCTCCTTAAGCGCTCAGTATAATGACGGTCGTTTGCGTGGCCCTTATTTGGATAAGCTTTATCCAGCTGACGTTCATGCATTATTCCAGAAGATTAAAAAGATTTTTGATCCGTATAATATTTTGAATCCAGGGGTTAAAATTAATGTTAGCCTGGAAGAGGTTAAGCCTCTGGTCAGAAGTAGTTATAGTTTGGATCATATCTTTGATCACCTACCGCTTAGTTAATTAATGTCATCGTGATTGATTTTTTCCACCTCTGTCAGTATTCTTATATAGACTATGCGGACGTGGCGGAATCGGTAGACGCGCTACTTTGAGGTGGTAGTGGGGAGACCCGTGGAGGTTCAAGTCCTCTCGTCCGCACCATTAACAATTCAAAACCCATTTATGGGCGCTTAGCTCAGTTGGCTAGAGCACCTCGTTTACACCGAGGGGGTCGGGGGTTCGAGTCCCTCAGCGCCCACCAAGTCACTGCCGTTGACTTAAGCATTTCTTATTCCTGCCCTAACTTGTATAGTTAGTAAAAAGGAGTGCTTCATGAAAAAAAGATTGTTTATTGACCCGGTTGGATTACTCACTGGACGATGTTACCTTCATAGAGCGTCACAAACGGTGCGCTCAGGATTTTACCAGAGACCGTATGCTTACCTTCAGAGCATTGGCAGTGTTGATGCTTACCAAAGGCACTAAGTCATTGCAGGCTCGGATGAACACGTTCCTACCGAAGCTTGGTAAAGCACAAGCAACGGAGATTCGTACTATTTATAAGTGTCAAGTTTCTTGTTGGCTTGTATTTATAATATAGCTTGAGGATGAAGTAGTCGCCACTGCCATGTTGGGTTTGTCGATTTTTCTAATGTAATAACATTTACCGATTGGCCTTGGTTTAGTCGATTGGCTTTAGTGGTGATCGTGCCAACCCTAGCACCCTTAGCTGCTGGAATGTTCAGACTGGATAATGTCAATGTCGCGTTTGCGGCCTGGCCTTGCAAAACGTAAACCACCAGATCCTTAGCTGCAGCTACTTGGACTATGCCTCCCCAGGGCAGTTTATATTCACCCAAAACTTCACTTTTGCTGACCAGCGTACTTTGGGCAAAACTATTCTCGACGGCCACTACCATAGGCAGGGTGTCGGTCATGACCTGGCTCAGGTTGGGTGCCCCCATTAAAGCCACTAATACGGTTATGGTTTGGCCATTGACTTTGGTATTGGCTGAGCCCAAGAAAACGCCGCCGGCCTGGTTGGAGTTGCCGGTCTTGATGCCGTTGATACCGTTTAGTCCAATGACATTGTCGTAGTTTTTCATCACACCCACGTTTGGTACGTTAACCGTTTTCATGGCAACGATTTGAGCTAGTACCGGATTGGCCATCACTAGACTGCCCAGTTTGATTAAATCGCTGGCGGTTGAGGTTGTATTGGGCGAAAAGCCGCTGGCATCGGTTGCGACGGTGGTATTTTTCAGTCCCAGCTGTTTGACATAGCCGTTGGCAAATTGGTCATAAGCCGGCAATGAGCCATATGCCCAACGGGCCAGTGCGTCGGCTATGTTGTTGCCGGACGGTATTAGCATAGCCTCAAGCATTTGCAATTCGCTTAACTGTTCGCCGGTCGATACGGGCACGACCGAGCCTTGTTCGGATATATAGTTGGTGTAATAAGCATAATCCGTCGTATCGATCGTAATTGTCGGTCCCTGTTCGCCGACTGACAGCGGATACTTATGCAGGACTGACAGAGCAGTAATCAGCTTAGCTACGCTCGCGGTCGGTCTGGGCGTTTGGTTGCCGTGCGCTTGTACTACCACTCCATCGCTCAGGCCAATGGCTCCTTCCCCGTATTTTGGCCAGGGAAGATTAACCGACGGAGTCGTGATTTTAAGTTGTGACGTATGCGTCGAGCCGATAGTTTTTACTGGCAATAATAGTACCGTACCGACGTATGCTACCAATATTGCGAAAATTAATAGCGTGCCAATCAATCTGCCGGTATGGCGCTTTTTACTATAACTTTTCATTCATTCTATGATACACGAACAAGTGCAGTCTGATGTATACTAAACTTAAGTAAAAGGAGTGTCGATTTAAGATTATGACCGTTGCAATTATAGTTATCGTAGTTATCTTGGTGCTTATAGGTATTATTGCCTGGACTTCATACAACAGTTTGGTACGCCTTAATCAGCAATCAGATGAAGCCTGGAGTGATATAACCGTACAGCTGAAAAGGCGGTACGACCTTATACCCAATCTAGTCAACAGCGTTAAGGGTTATGCTACTCACGAAAAAACGGTTTTTGAAGATGTGACTGCCGCCAGAACTAATGCTATTAATGCCCAAGGTCCGGCAGCGACCGCCAAGGCCGAAAACCAGTTTTCTTCGACATTGAAAAGCCTGTTTGCGGTGGCCGAGAACTACCCGCAATTAAGGGCAACCGAAAACTTCCAGCAACTCCAAGCCGAACTGGTAGACACAGAAGACAAGATACAGGCTTCGCGCCGATTCTATAACGGTATCGTCCGGGATTTCAACACTCGTCGTCGTATTTTCCCAACCAATATTTTTGCCGGTATGCTTGGATATAAGTCAGACAAAGAATTCTTTGAGCTTGACGAAGCTGAGACCGCTCAGGTTGAGCAGCCCGTCAACGTCCAGTTCTAATTTTTTAAATAGAATAAACTTCCATCATGTATTCCGAGATTGCCCAAAACAAGCGTAAATCAATTGTCATTATGGCCTTGTTCGTGCTGATTATAGCCGGCTTGGCTGATCTCATATCTTATGATTATGGCGGCGGTAGTCCGG
>JAJYKI010000014.1 GCA_021788675.1 bacterium
AATATATCCAAGCTTTATTACGGCTGGAGTTTTTCGACAAACCCTATATCTATTCTATCCAGTGGACAATGCTGAAACCAGTAAGCATAAAAGACTAGCCTTAAACTATGGTAGTTTTGCTGATTTTTGACGGAAAAATATAGTTAGTGACAGAGAAATATCTATGAGTAAAAGATAGATCGGAAAGCCGGCAGCGACTATTCCTATGTTTCTTATAGCCAACAAAGATATTCCGGCACCAATTGCACTGATCAAGAACGGCAGCCAAGCCTCATTATGAGGACTTAACCATGCATGATAAAAAGTCGGTACCGCACCGAAAAAGTCGGCGCCTATGGTGGCGATAACTGCCCATTCTGGATTATGACTTGTTAGCCAGAAAATAATTCCTATTAATGATAATAGCTGGCTGGCGGCATCGATCCAGTTATAGTCAAAGTCGCGTTTTTTAAACGCCATGGCTAGAATAATCAGCTCCGGTACGGTTGCCAGGCCGGTAAATGCCGCACTGACATAATCGTGATTGCTAAATTCTGCAGCCGTTGCGATTGCCGTTACTAGCGACCAGGTTGTCCAAGATGCAATACGAGGCTTTAAAACACCTTTATAGGTTTGGATTATATAGGGAGTAAATCCTAAGGCTGCGACAATCGGGCCGACAATACTAAAAATGCTCATGTGGTTTTTTATTAATCATATCCATTGTAGCTATTTTATCCGATTGTTAATTCGTTTGAACGAATTTTTTAGAACGCGTTTTAGCTTGGGCTAAAAAACTATTCGGTTAATATTGACTGAAGCATTCCAAATAGAAGTGCACTGTCTGGTTTTTTCAGAGTTCCAATCCGAGCCTTAAGTCTTGCCTTATCGATAACTCTTAATTGATCACGTGCAGCACTAGACTTATGACCTAATATGGTCAAGGATTACTTTGGAGACTCTAATGTTTTAAAATTACTATATTACTGCCACTTTTTAGGCATATTCCGAATGGAATCTTATAGATCAGTCGTTAGTTACCTAAAGAAATAGGCTTGGCTAGAAGTATGCTAGGGAAGTATTTTTCGGGTAAGGTTTCTTTATGGTAGTTAAATTGATAACTTATAGCCAATTTTATCTGCAACTTCATGAACCCAACGGTCAAGTCGTTCAAGTTGATGGCCCATAACCAAACGTTCATCGTCATCTATTTCTTGCTGTTTGGCTATTTTATCCATGGGATTGAAAAGTCTATTTATATCTTCTTTGCTAGCCTTTTTTTCCAGTTCTTTATCTATTCTACTAAAACCTTCCAGCATAGTAGATGTTAGTTGATCCATTTGCTTATCAAAAGCAACGCCCAGAGACTGAATCTGTTCTTCGATCTTATCAAAGCGTCCACCGAAGCTAGTGCTAGTTTTCACTGCCATAATAACAATTATACTAGCACAGAATGTTCGTATGCTTAGATTGAATAGAATTAATAATTAAGAAATAGTTAACCTATCAAGATAATTTATGTCCTGGTACTTAAAAGACTCTGATAGGTTTTAAGAATTTAGTTTGGGCTAATCAAAATATGAATGAAATATGCTTGGGGAGTATTTTTCGGGTATGGGTCTAATTTAAGCAACTATCATCTATATACGTCTCTTCTATGTTGAACCAGTAGTATGACAATATTATTGCCTTCAACATCAAATAAGATCCTATAGGCACCTACTCTGAAACGATATTGTGCATCAGCAGGTTTTGTTAGAGGTTCGGCAAATGAGATGGGATCATCTTGAGATATAAACCAATCAAGCTTAACTTTAAGTCTTTTTATTACCTGAGGTGGAAGTTTCTGAATAGATTTTACTGCCGGCTTTTTATAAAGCAGCGTATAGCTTGACACTATAAATCTCCAAAAACATCATCATGGCTTAAATATTCTTGACTATCACGAGCTTCTTTGATCAACGCAAGATAGTCTGGGTTATTAGCGGCAAGCAAATCTTCAAGTTTATCTAAATCGATTATAGCTCGCTCTTTTTTCCCTCTACGAGTAACAATAATAATGTCTTGTTCATTAACCGAGTCAAGGGCATCTGATAGGTTACTCCTTAATGTTGAAGCCGTTACTGTTTTAGTGCCCATATCGATACTCCTAGTATTACTTTGTATTACGTTTTAATTGTACGTTCTAGTTATACATGTGTCAATACTTACCTAAGAAAACTGGGTATCATACAGATAGGCCGTATCAGCGTGCATATCCGCAAAAATGATGATCAAAGCTTTTGCGATTACTTGGATGTGCGCAAATAACTTACAAATATTTTTATATCGTACATATAAATATTCTAAAAACAAGAAACAGGGTGCAAGTGGTGCCACTTATTAGACATATTCCGAATGGAATCTTATAGATCAGTCGTAAGTTTATCTAAAGAAATTACATTAGCTAACAATATACTAGGGGAGTATTTTTCGGATAAGTTAAGTGCTCTATATAGCTATTTGCTTAAAAACTTATCGGCATATGAGCTCAGCACACCGTTTATCATGGACTGGTACTTGGCGTTATGCTTCTTAGCATATCTCTTATAGAGATCTAGGCTATCTTTATCTATTGCTATGGTAATCTTTTCCTTTTTAGTCTTGCGTACAAATTCTTCAGGCGAAGGCAATAAGTCATCATTAACAAAAATAGGATTCTCTAATGATTCCTGAATATCATCTGGTGCATCTGTGTAATTAACGCTGCTCATATATTTTCTTTCCTTCCCGCCAATATCCAGCTCCAATAATACGGATATGGCTCTTTCTTATAGTGAACCTTACAGTGGCAATCCCGCCGTTCCTGGTTTTACCTATGCAAAAGTATCTTTTCTCGCTAGCAGAGTGCTTCTTGTCTAAGATTATTACTCTGTTGCTATCGGAGAAGACATGTTTTGCCTCATGGAATGAAATGCCATGTTTAGCAATATTTAGGCTATTCTTGCTATCATGCCATTCAAAATCCATATGTATTATTATACATAATTTAATATGGCTTTCAAGATATAATTTATGTCCTGGTACTTAAAAGACTTTAATGGGTTTTAAGAAGTTAGTTTAGTCTAATCAAAATATGAATGAAATATGACCTCTGTATCTGAACGAGTGGTGCCACTTATTAGGCATATTCCGAATGGAGTGTTATAGATCAGTCGTTAGTTTACCTAAAGAAATAGGGTTAGCTAGAAATGTGCTAGGGGAGTACTTTTCGGGTAATGGCTCTCTTGAGCCTAGTTAGGGCCTATACTACCAAAAGTTCAGCATGGGATAATTTTTAAGCTAATTTTTTATCAAAAGTCAGTAATGGTTGAACCTTATTTAGCTAGTCGCATATTGCAGTCCTTGAGTCATAAAAAGATTAGTGGCTAGATGTCAATATTTAAATACGTAAGAAAATTTAATCAGTTGATCTTGCTATTTGCATAAGCTCCTTTGCTATAGATTTTGAAATTGGAAATCCCAATTCTTCCTCCAACCATCCATACTGACCGTTGGGATTACACTCTAAAAAAACAATAGCGCCATCTTTTGTCTCGATAAGATCAAATGCCCCGAACTTGAGGCCAAGTTCACCTAGATATCGCAAGCATTTTTCGCTTACTAAGGTAGGTAACTTTTCAGCCTTAAATTTTACATCTTTAGAAAGTTGGTATTCTCGCCAATCTGTCTTAGCAGCACCTTGAGTGTAAATTGCTGTGGCGAAGACTTCGTCGCCCACTACAGTTACACGCCATTCTTTACTCTTCTCAATAAATGGTTGATAGAGGCCCGGAAATGGTACAGTATATAATGCAAGCTCATTAATCTTATCTTTGTTTAGTCGGGTCGTGTACATGCCTTTTAATATATTTTTGTCTGATATAACTCCCCTAAACATCTTAATGATGGCTTCAGGGTGTTCTTCAATCAGATCTACGACAATTTCATTCCAATCACTACTCATTATTGTTTGGGGAATCGTAAAACCAACTTCATGTGCGACAGCCAATTGCCCAAACTTTCTATCTGCTCGGGTAATCGCATTGGGGGAATTCAGCCACAGGCTATCTGGTATCATTGACCAAATAGTGTCGTGCGCAGCTCTAACTTCGTTATTCATGTATAACTGTTTTGCAATATCTTGATCAACATCAGGCAAACTAAAATTAGAAACTTTACGATACCATGCCGCGCCCAATGCTTCTCCTGTTATACGAGAACCCTGGTAGCTCATTGCAAAGTCACCATCCTCTGCTATGCCAGCCGTAAAAACTTCTTCGCCTGAAAGCACCTTATCTGCTTTGTATACAACAACAGGATGATGATGTCGCTCCAGAACTTCAGCGACTGGACCGTATGCATGCTCGTCAGAACTTGATGATGCAATAAGTATATTCTTGTTCATAAATATTTTACTTAAACTATATTTCGATTAATCAATGAAGTCTCTTACATAGTCAACATATTCTTGCTCTGTTGATGTTCTTTGATCTGATTTTCTGGCAGGAATTTGCTTTTGAGATTGTGTTGATATGGCTAAATTAGTAGGCCTTTTAAGCATTCCCAGCCCAAACTTAGCCCTTCTATTACTAACCTCTTTAAAATTCTCGATCGGGTAAAGAAAAGGTAGACCATCTTCACCTAAGAGCCACTGAGTTCCATACAACTGCTTCTTACCTTCAATGATTCTGACCCTATCAATCAGAGGAGGTATAGCTTCTGGATAAATACTATTTGGATGAGCTAAGAAAGCTTTCATATAAATGTCTAAAACTATCTTCATGGTTGAATATGTTGAATGTAGAGCTATTAGCGAAAGTGCCTGAGAGCCCTCATAGCCAATGGCTTCAACGGTCGGCAAACCAATTTCATTAATAATTTCTAACGCTCGTTTAGCACGCGCCTTGCTATGCAACAAAAGATCAGCTTTTCGCCTAGAAATCTCATCTTTTGACATAGAACTATAATCACGAGAGAACGACTTAACTTCAGTCTGATCAGATTCCACCATTTTCATAAGCTCTGAATAGTAGTTAGGATATTTCATATTATGACCATACCCTCCACGACTAATTGAAAATGAGTAATATCTTTAAATGATAATCTACTAGACTTATTGATCGTCGTAATCTGCCGAGCCTTGTCGGCTACTGTAATTTGATCGACTAATGTCAAGCTCTGGCGTTTCAGTTGCAAGCGCTTCAAACACACTTATTTTACCAAGCTTACTCTGGACCTCAACAGGAATATTACTTCGATCTTCAGGGGTAATCTCTAATGTCTCAATCATTCATAACTCCTAACATTACATTGCTTACAATCCTAATTATACACAACTCATATGGGCCGTCAATCTACCTGCTTACCCACTACATCGTGGACACTGAGACGAGTGGAATAGTTAAGTTTAGTGTAGCGTGGAATTCTTCTGGGGGTAGATAGTTTAGCGCCTGATGAGCGCGGAAGAAGTGATAATTGTTAAGCCAACGTTTAAACTGAGCCTGTAGTTTAGACATCTACCTAATTAAAAACAAAAAAGATATAAATTATAGAAATCATCAAAGGTTATTTTTTCCGCAAACAAAAGTACATCTATGCGTATATGTGGTGCCACTTATTAGGCATATTCCGAATGGAATCTTATAGATCAGTCGTAAGTTTATCTAAAGAAATAGTTTTAGCTAGAAATGTGCTAGGGGAGTATTTTTCGGGTAAGGTAGCGGAGGCTATTCATAAACAACAGTATTGCAGTAGGGTTGACGCTCTTGCTAAACGCAATATATAATTAAGTTACAATTGATCCGCTTTCCGAACTGTCACCGTATGGTGTGCGTGTCTGGGACAACCAGAATAGGAAGCGGGTTTTTTATTTGAAATACCAAATATCCTCAATACGTTTCTTTATAACTTTCAGATATTCATCTTTATCAGTCTTGTTAGATTGGGTAGAACGCAAGATTGAACCAGCAACCATATCGGCAAGCTGAATGAGATTATCATTTTTAGAATTAACAAATTTCATATCATTAATAACCGAACCCCTTGGGTTTGCCTGTTGGCGGAAATAAGTAGCCGCTGCCTTCTTATACGCTCTATCCTCATGACCATCAAGGCGTATGCTACCGTTTTTAATTGATCCGTCACTCTTTGAAAGCACTTCTTTAATCATATAGTTATAGAATTTAGTATTGTTGGTTCTAAGTTCTGGGCTTCTGATGACCTCTTTGTCGGCAACTATTGCTCTGACCCTAAAGTTGCAAGATTTTATTTCACTTAGAAATGTTAATCTTACAAGTTTACTAGCCTTATTAAACTTAAACTCATGATCATCGCGCCATTTAAGAGAACGCCTTAAGCGTTTTATCTTTAATGCCGTTTCTTCAGCGTCTAGATTGTCATCAAAAATTACACAAGCTATTACGAAGTGCTTACTTGAGCCCTTTTCTAGTTTAAAGCCCGCGTCACCTGCGTCATCTATAAAAACAAGCATGGTTTCATCATTATATCCTGGAAAGTAGATGATACTAAGCTAGCTTAAATAAATATGCTAGGATGGTATTTTTCGGGTAATTCTGATCATCGGTTGTTATAATAACCTCATGAGAGAAATCAACAGAAACATAGTATCGGGTGTGATTGTATCCAAAGATAATAAAATTCTGATGGGAAGAGGTAGAGATGGCAGCGTTTATAACGACTGCTGGTTAATCCCTGGCGGTGGAGTAGATGAAGGTGAAACCAAATTACAAACATTGGTAAGAGAAATAAAAGAAGAGGCTGGATTAGACGTCTCGGAATATGAGCCTGAGTTGGTAGAAGATGCCGCAACTGGCGAGTCAGAGAAAACCTTGCGGGATACAGGAGAGCGAGTGCTGGTGCATATGCAATTCTTTACCTACAGAATAATTATACCCAAGCTAGCAGAAAATATTAAAACTCAAGCGGGTGATGATCTTATAGAGCTTTCTTGGGTACCGATTGACAGTCTGAATGTTTATAAGATATCTCCACCGTCCGAAAAACTATTTAAGAAGCTAGGATATATAAAGTAGCTGCTCGGCTAAATATACATAAACATGTCCTTGAAAGTCTAATGGGACTCTAGAATATTATCGGAGGAAGCATTTTGGCAATAAAGATTCAAAATAAGATCGACTAACTGTCGGCTCTAGAGATATTAGAAAAACGTTCAACAGCGTTCAAGTGGTGCGGGTAAAGGGACTCTAACCCTTGGCCTCGTCCTTGGCAAGGACGCGCTCTAAACAACTGAGCTACACCCGCATCAACAAATAGTCTAACAGATTTAATCCTGCTAGGCTATTGGTGGCGCCTCCCAGACTCGAACTGGGGACACAAGGCTCTTCAGGCCTCTGCTCTACCAACTGAGCTAAAGCGCCACGTTTGCTTTGGTGGAGCATATCGGATTCGAACCGATGACCTCCTGACTGCCAGCCAGGCGCTCTAACCAACTGAGCTAATGCCCCAAACGCTTAGATAATAATAACAGCTATCATATACAGTTCAAGCTATACCGGATTTTTGCCTTATTAATGCTGACGAATTCTTCAAATAAGAGAAGAAGCGTGCGCGCCCACCCTAGGCTCTTTTTGTTTTAACTAAGTTTTTGTTTTTAGTGATCGCCAAGAGCCCTGATGCGCACGCTTTGACCTTCCATATATAGCATAATGGTTTAGCTTATTTAGTCAATGATCGCTAACAGTTGCTCTTCGTCTATGATTTTAGTGTCTAGCTCGTTCGCTCTTACTATCTTGCTGTTACCTGGTTTTTCGCCCACTACAAGATAAGTCGTATCCTTGCCGACACTGGACTGAAAAGTTCCACCTAAGGCTCTGATGCGTTCAGCTGCCGCCTCTCTAGACATGTTGGACAGCGTACCGGTAATGACAAAACTTGAGCCACTCAAGCGCCCACCTAAATGACTGACGTTTTTCGGCCAAACTCCCTGATCCTTGAATTTATTAATCAACTTCCTATTTCTCGGCTCGGCAAAATACTCCACTACGGATTCCGCTACGACTTCGCCGACTCCGTTTACAGTCGACAACTCATCAACACTTGCATCCATTAAAGCTTCGATGGAACGAAAATAGTTGGATAGATCAATAGCCGTCTGCGCACCTATGTGCCTTATTCCTAGACCATAAATAAAACGTGGTAATGACGGATGGCGCTGGGCCTGAATAGCATCTACCAACTTATTGGCAGATATATCCGCGAAACGTTCAAGCTTAAGTAGTTGTTCGGCTTTGAGTTTGTAAAGATCCGCCGCGTCATTGATCAGGTTGGCGTCTAGTAAAGCTATAACGTTCTTTTCGCCCAGACCCTCTATGTCCATAGCCTCTTTTGATGCGTAGTGTTGAATTAATTTCCAAGCTCTGGACGGACACGCTGAATTTAAACAACGCCAAGCAACATCCTCGGCCTTTTGTTTAGACAGAGGTTGGTTGCAATCAGGGCAGTTTTCAGGCATGATGAATGCTTTTTCTTTACCTGTGCGTAACTGTGGTAAAGACTGCACGATTTCGGGAATAATATCCCCGGCCTTATGAACTATGACACTGTCACCTATGCGAATATCCTTGCGATGGATCTCGCTATCGTTATGCAGGGTTGCCATCTGCACCTTGGTTCCGGCAATCTGTACCGGTTCAAGTACGGCTACAGGCGTTGCCACACCGGTCCGTCCGATTGACACCAGAATATCCCGAACCCGAGTCGTGGCTTGTTCGGCGGCATATTTATACGCAACGGCTGCGCGGGGGGCTTTGCCAACAACTCCAAGCCGCTCGTAAGTTTCGCGGTCATTAATTTTAATAACCAGTCCGTCCGTATTAAATTCCAGACTATGACGTTTTTCTTCCCAGACATTGGCAAACTTCACAACCTCATCGAGTGATTTAAACACACTTGCCATCGGGTTAGTTAGGAAACCTAAGCCAGCCAAAACCTTATAGGCATATTCATTAGTCGGTACATCAGCCGGATTTTCCCTTAAAAGATCATACGCCCGGAAATGTAATTTGCGACCCGCCACTAAGGACGGATCTAATTGCCGGATCGTGCCGGCTGCGGTATTGCGCGGATTAGCAAAGAGCGGCAGGCCTTCTTTGGATCGCTGTTCATTGATACGCTCAAAGTCGGCTTTATACATGACGATCTCGCCCCTGACTTCTGTTATACCTTGATTAAACTTGGCGAACTGTTTGCTGTAGCGCAGGCTCAACGGAATTGACTCCATTGTCCTGACATTAGCGGTAACATCCTCACCGCTAAAACCATCGCCCCTGGTAATGCCGCGCTCTAAAATTCCATCGTTATAAATCAAAGCACAGGCTAGGCCGTCCATCTTAATATCCGTAAAAAATTCAAAGCTTGCATCAGGTAGAATTTTTGTAATCCTAGCAAGCCAAGCCTCGACTTCGCTACGGTCAAATACGTCACTTAAACTCAGCATGCGCTGACGGTGTCTGACTTCGGTGAATCCGGGCAATATGCCGCCCGCCACCCGCTGGGTCGGACTATCCGGAGTTATAAGGTCGGGAAACTGCTCTTCCAAGCGTGCTAATTCATGCTTCAGGCTGTCTGCCGCCGCCTCACTCATAATTGACTCATTTAAGACGTGGTAGTGATAGCGGTAGTCGTTAATCAGGTCTTTAAGCTTGGCGATCCGTTCTTTGGCTTGATGCTTATTCATCTTCAATTAACTCACGATACAGGTTGTACATGTAGGCGTTGGCCACGACTATAAATACTAAACTGAGCAACATGAATATAGCCTGAGCCGCTACCGGAAAAACAATTATGACCGGCAGAATTATAATTATTGAAACTAATAAAATAATCAGCGGTAAATATAATACTCGCAATATTACTGCCAAGCGCCTGGCCTTAACCAGAGGCTTTGCCGCCTTCAAGGCCTTTATTGGCGTCATGTCCGGCAAAGTAACTATGTAAAGCGCGATCAAAGAACTGCTCAACCAGTAAAACGACAGGGAGGCTAATCCTAAACTAATAACTCCAAACACATACTTTTCAAACAAGTTTACAGCTATGTGGTCGTATACGGCTATCGTATAGAGGGAAATACCGAGGGTTAAAGGAATCAGCTCGAGACTGATGATAAGCAAAACGCCCAGAAATGGAATCAATGGATACATACCACGGTAATAGGCATCCCTGATACGTATGGGTGCGCCGTTTAAAATTTGGCGATAGGCCCAGATAAGCGCCAGAATAGCGACTACCACCATAAAACCCGCCACACTGATGCTGGTTCCGCTCGAGCTATTGCCTATCGAACTGAGTAAAACCGCATAGACGCCAAGGCCGCTATATAACTGACTAAAGCTGCCGTGAAAAGCACCCGCAAATTGCTGCTTGATACTAGAGACATTGGAACCGCCACTAAAACCGGTAACGATAATCAAGTAAGCCAGTCCGAAAAATAAAATAATGCCACTGAGCACTCCCTTGCCACGCCAGACAATCCTTAAAGCATCAATACTCAACCGCCATACATCGGGCAATTTCCGCTGTCGTGTTTTTTGTGTAATCTTTAGTGGCCGACTATTTGATTTAAGGCCGTCTACCTGCTTGGCCGAAGACTTATTTTTAGTCGGGGTTTGCTTTTTAGGCATGCGAATCCATGCTCTCAAGCCGCTTAATCCGCTCCTCGATAGGCGGATGAGTAGAAAACAAATTCGTTATACTATGCGCTTTGAGCGGATTGGCAAAAAAGAAGTGAGCAGTTGCCGTATTTTGTTTTTTTAGCGTACTGCCAGTGGCTTCAATCTTTCTCAGAGCCGAAGCTAAACCTTCCGGGTAACGGGTTGTCAGGGCACCGCTAGCATCGGCCAGATATTCCCGCTGCCTCGATACGGCCATTTGGATTAAAAATGCCAGTAACGGAGCCAGGAATGCAGCAATAATACCCAGGAATAATGCTATCTGATTCTCTTCCCTGTCGTCGCTAAAGAAAGCAATCCGGATAAATATATCCGCGATCAGCGAAATTGCGGCGGTTAGTGCGAAAGCGATCAAGCTGACACGACTGTCGTAGTTTTTGACATGGCTCATCTCATGTGCAAATACTCCGGTTAATTCATTGTCATCCATGATCTGAAGCAAACCCGAGGTGGCGCATACCGCACTGTGCTGAGGGTCGCGACCAGTCGCAAAAGCGTTCGGCGACGGATCGTCCATTATATATACCTTCGGCATTGGCAAACCATCCGTAATACTCAAGTTTTCTACAATCCGCCAGAGCCTTGGATTATCGGCTTTGGTAATTTCCTTCGCACTATTTAGCGCCAGGCTCATCCGCATACCGGCGTAATACGAAATCACGGTATAAATAATTGCGCCGACGACTACCCCGATCAGGACGGCCGGACTACCGCCGCCATAAGCATAAGATATGAGATCAGCCAAGCCGGCTATAATCAGCACGAACAAGGCCATAATGACAATTGATTTACGCTTGTTTTGGGCAATCTCGGAATACATGATGGAAGTTTATTCTATTTAAAAAATTA
>JAJYKI010000015.1 GCA_021788675.1 bacterium
GATCTGAAGTATGAAAATTGAGAGACTTATGTGTGAGGTGGAGTTTTGGGAGGTGTTTTTGAGAAAAGTACCAGGACTTTTTATAGTGGTGCCCTTATATTCCACTTGTTGACTGCCGAATAGCTAACCTCGAGGCTGCATTCGATCTTGCTGTTTTTAAAGCGTTCACTCGGATTGTTAAGGTGCCTTAAGGGATAAATTCACTTATGGTTTCGCCATAAGTCGCCAATACTGGCCGGCCCGTACGGCTATGAGCTCTTTGTCTATGCCTGCATAGTCCAACAAATGCTGCTCAAGCAGGACTCTGCCTTGCTTTGCATCCAATGGCCCTTCTATTTTTCCCATTCGGAACTGGACGTTAATGTCAGCCGTTGCCTCGTCAAGGATTTTACCCTTTAGAGCCGGCTCGACTTCTTCGTCCCAAACCTTTTTGGAATATAGATGCAGGTACTTTTTAAAGCCCCTGGTTACAACAACACCACTCTTAAACTCGGCTCGAAGTTCAGCCGGTATGGTTAGCCGCTTTTTGTCGTCGAGCTTCCTTTCGAAGTAGTCTATTGTTGCCATCCCTTTTGTGTAGTGGTTTTTATTTTTGATGAACAAACGCTTGTTTTTTGCCGTTTATTCATATTAGCCACTACTGCGAATATACTACCCACGGCTACCCACTGCAACCCATTTATACAAAAAAAAGTGGTGTTTTTGACACCACTTCATGTTTATAGCCTAATTTACTTCTTAGAATCCGAATTGTTACCCGGCGGGTGAGATTGCTCGACGATCGGGACTTTAAACACTTGGCCGGCATGAATCGTGGCGGAGTTATGGTTTTGTTTTAATAGATAGCCTTGTATGTCATTAAAGACCGGACCGCTCAGATTATTGCCGTCTACGGCACCAATCATTCCATCTATTGAGTTATACGGGCTATTTCCAGTAACAACCACATCTTCCTTCGGCAGCTTGTTGACATTAGGCGTATTACTAGGCATCGTTACTGCGGCCGCTAGAGTTAAACCGCCGGCAGCAACGCCAAGTTTTTTGACTAAACCTTTATGACCGGTTGGTTTATTTTTATTTGCATTATCTTCGTAATAGTTTTTCATCGGTTATAACTTACGATCCGCCAATTGTTACCTTTCGGATGCCAACATCAAATCTGACCGGCATCCGGGCGGTTTCGTTTTCTCGCTCCGTTAATTGATTAAGTGCAAAAGACGGGTTGGTCACAACCTCTCTGTAATACCCTTTTGCGTCCTTTGACAACGAGGCTAAACCCATAAGCGTTACAATGGCCAATGCTAACGCTCCGATTCGCTCGTGCGTCGCCCGTCTTTTTGCTTCTTTTAGTTGTTGTTTGTATTTTTGCATTAGCATGTATTATGCTATCAGGCTTTGGCATTTTTGTCAATGTTGTTATGCTTATTATTGACTAGTCAGGGCGTATATTGTCCAAAGTTATAATATCTTCGTCGTCCAATTGAATATTGCCAGCCATCATATTTTCTTTTAAATGAACCATGGAGCTGGTGCCTGGTATTGGCAGCATATTAGGCGAATGGCTAAGGAGCCAAGCCAGCATTATTTGCCGCGGAGTGCCGTGATGCTTTTTAGCTATGGCCGTTAGCTCTGGAATATTTAATTTACCCGAACCGCCGCCGAGCGGAAAATAAGGAATAAAAGCTTGTCCGTGCTTTTCGCAGGCTCTAAGCACGTCTTCGTGCTCCCTGTTTAATAAACTGTAGTTGTTTTGCACGCTGACAAAATTACCCAAGTTCATCGCCGCCGCAAAATGATTAAGTGATATGTTGGATAAGCCAATGTTTTTAATTTTGCCTTCGCGCTGCAAATCTAGCAAAGTTTGAAATGATTGAGTGAATGGTACTTTCGGATCTACTGTGTGCAGTTGGTATAGATCAATTGCGTCGATTTTTAAACGTCTGAGGCTATCTTCACAGGCTTGACGTAAATGCGCCGGACTGGCGTCGGGTATCCACACGCCCGGACCGCCTCTTACGAAGCCACCCTTAGTGGCAATAACTATATCCTTATAAGGGAAAAGCGCTTCTCTGATCAACTCTTCACTGAGATGAGGTCCATAAGCGTCAGACGTATCGATAAAATTAACACCTAACCTAACCGCCTCTCTTAAAAGATCAATCATCGCCTGTCTGTCGTCGGGCTCACCCCAAATACCCGGGCCAACAATCCTCATGGCGCCAAAACCTATACGATTGACATTGAACATCCCGATCCGGGTCATACTTTTCGAGCACGGACTAATATCGGCTAACGCCATTAAACAACCTCCTTTCTTTTTTAGGTTATTACCAAATGACCCCGCCACCCCTTAGATGTGACTTATGTTTATTTTATGCTCCAAGCAACAATATATAACTGTAAAAATAATTACTTGCATAACTAATTTATTCATTATTTTAAGATTTTTTTAAGGTCTGAAGCTGTTAAGCCAGTGCTAAGTTTAATGAATTTTTTACTGGCGCCGTTAGCATAGAGTAATGCCGCTAGCTCTTCATGGCGAATTTCCGACCCATTCTTTGACGCTGATTGTATTAAAGCTGGCGACTGCCGGATTTCAGAGTCGAATTTTTTGACTTCAGGATCCATCTCTAATGATCGGCTGTTAATTCCCCTAAGGTAAAGTCCTCCGAGATCCCTTAAGCGACTCAGGGCAACGTACCCCATGCCGTATGTAAAGCTACGCGACAAGTCTATCTCGGCCTCATCCAAACTCATACCCTGGCACTTATGAATCGTAACTGCCCAAGCCAACCTGATTGGCAGCTGGTAAACACTAGCTTTTAGATTTTCCGGCTGCAAATTCGTCCATTGCTTGGGCTCGACCTTGATGTGTAGATTTTTATCCTTAAGTTCTATGACCGGCATGCCATGACTAAATCTACAGACTGTGCCGATTGTGCCGTTGGCATAACCTAAAGCCAGGTTATTGGCTGTAAACATAACTTTAGCGCCGACTTTTAAATGTAACTTTTCCGGCGCAATGACCGATCGCTTTAGTTCGTTAACCATATCTCTTGGACCAGTCGCCGTCATTTCATAAACGTATGTATTGCCCCTTAGTTTATCTAAGCGTTCGTGATTTAGTTTATCGACATCAGCATTATGCGTTAGCAGAGCCGTTATATCCCGTCCGGGCTTAACTCGACGATCAAGCAGTAAACCCAGATGCTGGGCATTAAGACTCGAGGAACGCATTGCGCCTAGAAGCATGCTTAACCCGTCATTGCCGGCTTGCCGGTGCTGTTCACTAAGATAACAAACTTGCAGATTTAAATCGCGCCAGGTTTGCGCCTTAAAGGCATAGGCAGACTCACTAGACCTGGCTATAGGTGGCAGCTGAAAAAAATCTCCGGACAGTATTACCTGAATTCCGCCCAAAGCCTGGCGGCTAGCTCTGACGGACTGCAGCACATAATCCAAGCGACTCAACCGCTCAGAACTAAGCATCGAAACTTCATCAATAATTAAGATATCCGTCCGCTTAATCCGGTCGAAAATTTCCCGCTTAGGTAGTATTTCTGGTTCTTTAAAATGATTAAATAATCCGGCCCAGGAATGAATCGTTATACCGCCGATAAGACTAGCCGCGATGCCTGTCGTAGCTGTTATTGCAACTTCCTGACCCTTTAGTTTTGCCTGCTCAATAAATTTTTCCAGCACGTAGCTTTTGCCCGATCCGGGTGGACCGCTCAAGAAAACGTTAGCACCTGAAAGCATAGTCTGAAACGCTTCGGATTGTGTCATTTTACCGCCTTATCCATTGCGGGGCGGATTATACCACCGTTTGGTGTCTATTGACGCTTTGTTTTTTTGGAATGTTTGGATCGGGAATAGTCTTTGTAGGCCAGCTTTGATCTTAGCTGATCAATCCGGATGATATATTTTTCCCACGGCTTTAACAGGCTGGAATATTGCCAGTTGGGCGCCATAATGTGAGCGAGCTTGTTTTTTTCGACCAGATACTCGATCAAACTGGCAAAGTCTCCGTCACCGGAAACTATGATTGCTTTGCTGTAGTGCGGTAACTCTTTCATGGCATAAAGCACTAAGTCGGCATCAATGTTTCCTTTCACGACAGGCTTATGGTCTTCGCCCTCGCTCTGCTTGCCGTCGCTTGGCGTCGAGACGTCAACCGTGGGCTTTAAAGCGATGAGGTAACCGAGTTCGTGCATGCGTTCATATAACGGCTCGTTCTCTGCCATATAGCCAATGAACATAAAGGCCTTGGTTACATTAAATTCATCTTTCAAATAGGCCCTAAATGCCCGCCAGTCCATTTTCCAGCCGACCTTCTGAACTCCCAGATTCAGATTTTGGCTATCTATAAACGCATAGACTTCTTTTTTCTTGTTCCGGCCTAAACGATTTAGAACACTCATTAATTAAGACCGGCCTTCAAAGTAGCTATTAAATCATCTAGCTTGCAACGTTCTTGTTTTGTAGTATCGCGGTTACGAATAGTTACGGTTTTGTTATCCAGCGAGTCGAAGTCAACCGTCACACAATAAGGCGTACCGATTTCGTCTTGACGCCGATAACGCTTGCCGATATTGCCGTTGTCATCCCACATCACCATGCCAAACTCACGCTTCAGTTGTCCGTAGACATCCTTAGCCATATCGACCAATTCAGGTTTATTTTTTAATAAAGGACTGACTGCGACTTTATATGGCGCTAGAGCCGGTTTTAGTTTTAGAACGATTCGACTCTCGCCGTTAATGTCCTCTTTAGTATAAGCATCGCTTAAGACCGCTAGAAGCATCCGTCCAACGCCAACCGAGGACTCAATCACGTAAGGATAAAACCGGTCGCCGCTAACTTCGTCAACATACATCAAGTCTTTGCCACTGACCCGTGCATGATTAGACAGATCATAATCGGTCCGATTATGAGTACCCCAAAGCTCTTTCGGGCCTTGCGGAAAATTAAAGTAGATATCGTGGGCAGCCTTAGCGTAATGAGCCCGCTCATTCTCATCATGTTCATGCCAGGTCAGGCTGGACTCTTTGATGCCTAATTTTTCGACTAGAAATTTCCAAGCGAATTGGCGCCACTGTTCATAGGCCTCGTCTTGCATCTGAGGCTTTATGAAGTACTGCATTTCCATTTGCTCAAGTTCCCTAACCCGGAAAATAAAGTCGCGTGGCGATATTTCATTTCTGAAGGCTTTACCGATTTGGGCAATGCCGAACGGTAATTTTGCCCGCATCGATTCTCTGACGTTTAGAAAATTAACATAGATGGCACCGGCGGTTTCGGGTCGCAGATAAGCTTTGGCGGCATCATCCTGAATCGGACCAATCCAGGTCTGCATCATCATATTGAAATAACGTGGCTCGCTGATTGGGTTGCCATCAGGCGATTTCTTATCTTTAAGCAACTCTGCCAGCTCTTTTAAGTCGGTCGTATCAACACCCGCCAGATGATCGGCCCGATAACGCTTGTGGGTGACGGTATCTTCAACCATCGGATCGGTAAAGCCGGCGACGTGACCACTAGCCTCCCACAGAAGCGGGTGTTGGATAATCGCGCCATCAATGCCATATATATTGTCGTGATCTTTGACCATGGCGTCCCACCAGGCGGATTTTAGATTGTTGACCAACTCAACACCAAGCGGACCGTAATCATAAAAACCAGCAATCCCGCCGTATATTTCACTCGATTGAAATACGAACCCGCGACGCTTAGATAAACTTACGATATCTTCCATACAATTCAGCTTTATCCATTGATATTATTATTCAAGATAGGATTATACCTACTTTTAAGCATATTCCCTAACTATTAAGGTGTAAATTGCCAATTAAGACAATTATTGGCAAGAGATCCTCGCTGTATTTATCTACGCCCTGAACCTTAGACAAGGTCAAGGGACTATTGCTAGCGGACAAAACCCTTAAAAACTTTATGTGATTGTCCTCATAGCGGCCCTGGTTCTGAACAAAAAAACACATCGTATCGGTATCGAAGCCGTAATCTTCGCCCGCACCGAGCTTGACTCCATGATTATCCGTAGTCAGGTTGGGTCCATGCCCAGATATCGTCAAAAGCTTGAATATAAACCATAGTTTCAAAACATTGAGCCCTAAATCCGGATCGTTTAATCCACTTAGGACCGCTTCAAGCAAATTAAAATATACCGGCTCTACCTCATACTCCGTATTGCGGTCTATCATTTTTAGCACTTCATAGCCATATTGCACGCGGTCAATATCTTTTATGATGTTAGGGTAGTTTTTGTCTAGACGACTGGACACCAGCGTGGCAAGATCAGACCGGCCTTTTATAAAAACGATGTCATTGACACTGAAGAGTTCAATGCCTCCGGCTAAACGGCTCTTCATCGACCTTACGCCTTTGGCGATCAGGCCGAACTTCCCGTTGTCCGGTGTCAGTACGTTTACATTGCGATCGGTCTCACGGTAATTGTGACGGCTAAGCACGATTGCTTTAGTTTTGATCTGTTGCATGAGCTTTAGCCAATCACGAAATCCACTTCCCTAACCAATTCCACCAAGCCGGTCATTGGCTTATAAAGATAACGCACGACCCCGAGCCGCTCAACCAAACCAAACATACTGTCTTTGAATTCAGCCATCGGTACCAGACTTAATACAATGATCGGGATTTGTCGCCAGTCGGGATAAGACCTGAATTCGTATAGAAACTCAATGCCGCTATGACTGACGAGCTGCAGTTCACATATAACCAAATCAGGCTTTTTTTCGTCTGCCGCCACGACAGCATCCTGCGCACCGAAAACATGACGGACCCTAAAACCTTTTTTTTCTAAAATTGACCTGTACGTCTCAGCCAGAACGACGTCTGGTTCAATCAATAGGATTGTTCGCTTAGACATAAGGTCTATACCAGCGACAGTTGCGAAGAGGTTTTCAAGACCACGCCTAGACCGTACAAGTGTCGGTGTCTTGACGCGTGCAGCTTTAGGCTCATCGCTTTAAATATTGCATCCGCTACAAAAATTCCGGCACCGCTCGTATGACTGACATCAACCATTGGCTGGCGTGAACGTCCGTAGAGTTTCCGGCCCCGGTTCAATGCTTCACTCCTTAAACCCGGCATATCCGCATATACCCCAGCCACTATACCGTACCGGCAACGGTGCGTTGCAAGCTGCAATTTTAGATCACCGCCGTTTACTTGGGCCGGCAAAGTCTCAATAAAAGCACTGGCAAGACCAATAATCGCCGATTCCAAACCTTTTCTGTGAGCCAGTACGGGCTCAAACCGGCCGCCAATATTTAGTTCAAGTTGAACATTGTACATTCTGGCAAGTGCTTGCAGTTGACGATTGGCATCGTAAAGCACGGAGGCTACGGAAGTCGTTTCGGGCGCCAACTCAAAACCGGCATTATTTTTAAGCTGTAAGCTGAGACTATAGGCGTCAAGCAATTGAAGAGCGTTAGTAGCTAAGGCTTGAATACCGCTTATGTCTTTTAAGTCACGGCTTAAGTTGACCAGTTCGGCCTGTCTTGCTATCTGAAGCAGAGGCAATTTCATTTGTTCGGCAATCGACAATAATAATTGGTGAGGTAATAGATAATCTTTGGTCTGCCGCGCCGGATCCACTTACTGACACCCTCTTTTATAAGTTAAATACCTTTAACTTAAGATTATACTACCCGAAACTAAGCCAAAACAAATCATTTATATCTGTAAACTTAAGCGTTTTAGCTAAAGCTCATACAAAAAAACGCCGTCTTTGACAGACTTAGGCTTTATGCCCGGAAACTGAAACGCAAAACTTATAACCCTTGGCTTGACCAAACTTTCCTGTTTTACCTTAAACTCCAACTTTGGCATTAATCTTGGCAACAAAAACACATAGACCGCATCAGCCGCCGGCCAGTGTTTATTCCAAAAGTTACCATAGATTACGCTTATCTGCTTCGCATAGCGCCTGGTTCTTAAGTATGCCACTAAAAACAGGATCGGATTTATCTCATAGCCAACGGCGTTTAGACCATGCTTGGCGGCTCGCAGCAGTACCCTGCCGTCCCCGCACCCGAGTTCTAAAATCGTATCCCCCGGACTTAAACCGGCCAACTCGACCGCAGCATCAACCTGCTTAGTTAGGGTCGGCAGGTATGGCGCACCGAACAACAGAACAAAGCTGAACATGAAAAACAAAACCACAATGACTAGAAACAGGATCTGCCACACTACAGTTCACCCATCTCCTTGGATATTTTATTCAACCGGTTTTTTGCATGTTTTAAATAATCATCCATCTCTTTAACCAGGACAACGCCGCGCTCATAAAGCTCCAGCGCATCCTCAATCGAAGTGGATTCGGCCTGTAATTTGGCAACTATGACTTCGAGCTCTGCCGACAGCGCCTTATAATCCAACTGTTTAGTGTTTGCCATTCTTAACTCCGGTTACTTTAGCTTCAAAACGGGCTTTCGCAGTTTCTATGTCTACTATATCATCCGGGCGAATTTTGGATCCGTCCGATACCCTGCCACCGGACCTAATAATGGCATAGCCTCGATCAAGGGTCTTTTTAGGACTCAGGGCATTAAGCAAGTGAAGTTTTCCTGTTAAGTTATCACTGGCATGCTCCAGCTTTAGATTAAGAGCCGCCGGCATCGTCTGGCTAATCAACTTAAGACTGCCTAAAGACCGCCCTAGACTCATTTCTACCGCACGATACATCTGATCCAACAACTGCTTATTAGTCAGTATTAAATGCTTTTTATCCGGAACCAGTATTTCCGCCGCGTTACTTGGCGTAGAAGCCCTTCGATCCGCAGCCAATTCAGCTAAACATTCGTCGCGTTCGTGACCAATCGCTACCAATGTCGGCACACGACTGGCCGCCACCGCCCTGGTGACTTGCTCATTATTGAAAGCCGCCAGATCTTCAGGACTGCCACCGCCACGGACAATAACCAATACCTCGGGAGGATCGGGCATTGCCGAGAAATATTCAATCGCGCGAATTAGCTCACCGGGGGCACCATCACCCTGCACCGCCGAATCCAAGGCATCGATTTCAATGCCGCCCCAACGATCATTGAGTATTTTCGTAAAATCTATAAACGCAGCCGAATGCAGAGCCGCTATTAAACCAATCCTGGTCGGTGGATAAATTAAAGCTCGCTTCCTTTCCGGCGCGAATAGACCTTCCGCTTCAAGCTTACGTCGCAAAAGTTCGCTTAGACGCTTGATCGATCCTTCGCCCATCGGAGTAATAGCACTCACATTAACACTAAAGCCATACGCGGGATGAAGCCTAGGCGTGCCCCTAACCTTTAGCATCATGCCATCTTCAAGCGGTCCGGGTAAAACATATTTACTACCGAAAAAAGACACCTTGGCATCGTTATCCTTCAGATCGAAATAAACCCAGCGGTCACGATTAATATGGAAATTAGCCAGCTCCCCGTAGATGACAACCGAATTATAGGCATACTCAAGTGTTTGATTTAAAACGGCAACGAATTCACCGACCGAAAGCTCTAATTCATCTCTCATGTTACTAAATGGTCGGCCTCGGCGTCTTTGTTTTTAACTATGTGCTTCTGGTAGAGATAATATCCGGGCGGAATCTGGAGTATCGTATTGACGACTCGGTACATAATTATGGCAGGTAAACTGAAAACCGCGGAGACTCCGGTCGCCAACAATGTCGCGGTCATGAGAGCTTCGTAGATTCCGATACCCCCAGGCAGTATCGAGAACGTACCGGCAAAATTTGCGATGCCATAGGCCAAGATGACCGCCCCGACGTTCAAGAACTTGCCGAAGGCTATAAAAACCACATAAACCGCCATTATTTCAGTGGCATTGCACATGAACGCGTAAAATAGCGGCGCACGCATTTTCTGGCGGTTGGATTGTATCTGACGAAAGCTGGTATGAAAATCGTCAAATATCTGGCGGACTCTTTTTAAGCTGATGGCTTCGGTAACGGATGGCGAGAACCGGCTGACCAGACGATTGAACATTCTGGTGACGAATTCCATAAAGCTGTTGATACGCTCCTGTTTGCCAGCGATAAAAACAAATAAACCGGTGCCGACCACCAATAGAGTTGACATCATTCCGGCCGCTAACATCGTAAAGTTATTAACCCTACCCCCCAAAGCCAAAAAGAAAAGACTTAAGATAATCAGGACTTCGAAAGACAGAAAAGTCATGACCAGTTTAATGATTTGGATCAGTGTCGCCTTGCCGCCGGTTATTTCATGGTTTTTGATCATTAAACCGAAATAGGACAGTCCGGCGGCGCCGCCGCTCGGAAATACGTGGTTAACAAAGTTGAGTTCAAGGGCAGCTTTATATAGATACTTATAGGGCAACTCATTACCGACAATGCGAAACAAATGCTGATACAATTTGGCCTGGAAATGATAATTCAATACCTCAATGGGCAAAAGTAACACCAATGCCCAGGCATCAATTTTTGTCAGGTTATCCAGCGTCGTTGCCAGATCGTCCCTGATTAAATAAAGGGTGAATATAAGCGCCAGTATGGTTACTATGTTGAGTAGTAGTTTCCAACGCTTAAAAAAATAACCGGATATTTTACCCATGCTCAGCAATACATTATATCCTGAGTTATTATTGCTGGCCAATTGAATGGGCTATACTAAAAGTTATAGGGGGTAGCGTTTCCCTCTCTATCAATGTTCACATCATCATAAGTTAAATGACTCTAGACTATAAGACCACCCTTAAAAAAATTTTAGACGAAGATCAGTCTATGATTATGTCGAACAAAAATGACCCAGAAAAATTTATACAACTAAACAAAAAACACCTAAAGATTATAGACGAGATTTTAAAAGAAATTAGAGAGCCTAGGATCTCAATCCTTGGGCACAATGGAGCATTAACAGTCTGGATCATAGTACAGCATGCAGATCATGATCCTGGTCTTCAAAAGTATTATCTAAGGTTATTCAAAAAACTATATGAAAAAGATCCGGATGACACATATAAAGAAGGTATTGCCTATCTTGAAGACCGAATCTTAATCAAAGAAAAAGGCCAACAACTTTATGGAACTCAATTTAAAGATTCTGCCCTATCCAAAAACACCCTCGAACCATATCCAATTTTAAATCATTTAAGTCTTGAAAAAAGACGCAAAAAAATGGGCCTTCTGCCAATGAACGATTATATTAAAGAACTTAAACAGATCTATGGAAAAGAAGTTATTTATAGCGACAAATGGTCTTGATGGAATTAACACAGATTCAGTGATTTAAAAGTCAGCCAGATTGCCAATCATGAAAATATCAAAGTACATGCATTAAGTATGCAAATAGTCGACGCTCTGGGCTTTAAGATATGGGCACGTAAACATTATTCACGTTATAAAACGGATTAGACTATTTTCTTGAAGTAAACTTATCCGTAGATACCATGCTAATGCCTCTTAAATTTTATTCCTGATTTTACAAAAACC
>JAJYKI010000016.1 GCA_021788675.1 bacterium
ACCGACTCCGAGCTCGGTCCTTAGAGCTGCCGTCTATGCCAGCGTCTGGAGATTACAGCAACCTACAAAACCGTTTGAGGCGATGACGAGCGGCATCTACGCGTGCCTGGAATAATCAGGAAACGGCGGTGGCGGATCAAGCACAATATGCTCTCCGACTATGGACTGTAAACATTCTTTCTCGTTTAGAGCAGCCAAAACTGCGTCTTGTTGGTAGTATTCTACATAATCGTTATAAATCAGAGCGACGCTTAAATGCGGGCTGTAACCGTCCTCGCTGTTAATATCTTTGTCTAGTCTACCGCCAGTCCGCATCTCATAGATGCGATCGAACTCAGCTTCTTCTTTAATTAAATCATCGCTATCAAGACACAGTGCAAAGAGTAACTTTTTGTTTGAACCATAAAGGGCCAGTTCGCCTATTCTGGCATTAAGCGAATCAGTATGTGACTCGACTGAATCATATATCGATTTGGTTGAAGGTCCCTTTTTAATCTGACGCTCACTAAATCTGCTTAAACTAATGACCGTAGCGGATAACGATCTCAACTCAAATACCCTGGCATTACCATGTACTAAGTTTGAAAAGTCTCTAGTAAAATCAGCTAACGTTTCGTGGCTTTCCTTTGCCAGTGTTCGTCTGACAGCGAAAACTCCATTATTTCTGGCGGTTAAACGATCCGGCTGCTTGGCTTGTCTATTAGAGCCTCGGCTACCGTTTCGGCGTGGCATCAGATCGTAGCCGTTCCTTTAGCAAGCCGGCAAATATAGTAGTCGACTAAAGATCGGTTAGCGCCGGATCCTATAAACAATTCCGCTAACTCCAGAAAAACCGTTTGGCTTTTAGTTTTGGCCATCCTATAGCAATATTAAACACAAGCGGATTGTTATGTAAAGACTGTTTTTCTAATTATGGTGCCGGAAGAGGGAATCGAACCCTCAATCCAAAAAGGAACACGATTTTGAGTCGTGCGCGTATACCAGTTCCGCCATTCCGGCAAACTCCTTACTTTTTAAGGTTCTTCGAAGCTTTAATTGTACTATACTTTAACCATGAAGGGCAGCAAGCCCTGATTAATTATATGGCAGATAATATACCACCAAACAACCAGGCTAATAATAACGGCTCCAGCATTCCGAAGCCCGGAGATGTTTTCCAGACCGGCAATGATCTGGCAGCCAGCCTGATCCGAACCAAACTGGACACGCTCTACAAGGACGCCCCTGACGCACTTGAGGAAGAAGCCGAGGTGTCCAGCGAAAAACATCGCAGCCGGCACCAGCAATTCATGTATGAACTGATGACGTCAGGCAAAGATCTCGCACAGATTCAAACCGAATGGCACAACTATTACCAAGCCTTAAACGACGAGGATAAATTACAAGTCTGGGAGGAATTTTACTCCAGTAATCGTAACGCTCGCAAAATACTTGACGCCAAAACCGCTAATCCGGACGCAAAAGTCGAGTCCCATCCGGACGGCACGATCGTTTCCAAACACGCCGACGACAACTCGACCGATGCCCAAGCGCTGTCTGATCACATCAACAAACGTACACCGAAGAATTTCGCAACCTCTAAAACAGCCGCCTCGCTAAGGCAGGCTGTCAGACGTAGCGCCCAATCTACTCCTAAGCTCACCTGGAAGCAGCATTTACAGTCGGCGCTGTTCGGACTGGCTATGGGCGCACTGGTCATCTTCATATTGCTGTTCGGCTTCTTTAACGAAGTTATCATCGCGCCGTTCATTCAGCCCAGCCGTAACGATACGGCAACGCCGATCATCCTAAGTTCGTCATCCATCGCCCCCAGCACAACTCCGGAAGTTATAATTCCAAAGATTAATGTCGAAATACCGGTGGATTATAACATTAACACCACCAGCGAAGCCGTCATTGAAAACGACCTCGAGCAAGGCGTAATTCACTATCCGACCACAACGGTTCCGGGACAGAACGGCAACGCCGCATTCTTCGGACATTCGTCTAACAATATTTTAAATCCCGGTAAGTACAAATTCGCTTTCGTCTTATTGCATGATCTTGTACCGGGTGACGTTTTCTATCTGACTTACAACGACAAAGTCTATGCCTACAAGGTATTCTCAAAAACTATCGTCAACCCGAACGATGTTTACGTATTGAATTCCGTAGCCGGACACCAGGCCACGGCCACCCTCATAACCTGCGACCCTCCAGGCACCAGCATTAACCGTCTGGTTGTAGTTGGCGATCAAATCAGCCCGAATCCCAACACCAATACCGCCGCCACACAACCCGTCCTGGCGTCAACTAGTAACGTATCCCAACTGCCCGGCAACGGACCCAGCCTATGGTCGCGCTACATCTCCACTCTATGGGGCAAAATAGCGACGACAATATTCGGCATAGTTGTAATCATCTATATATGGTTCTGGCTAAGACGAGGCCTCAAAAACGACTAGGACGCCAGAAGAGAAGTCTGGTAAAGCTCCGCGCCGCCCGTCTTGTTTTGAGATATTGCGAAGTATGAATGGTAATCAGGCGCAAAAAACTGATTAAACTGCGGCAAAGCAGGAGTCAGCGTATGACGATTGGTATTATCATAATCGGCCTCGTTTATATTACCGCCACTAACAAACACCAGCCGGTTACCGTCCATCCAGTTAACGTGCGTCTGCGGGGCGTCTAGTGGGGCAGTAACCGAATAGTGATAAATAAGATTGTTATATATGTCATAGATAACAAAATTAGTACCATTCTCGACCATAACAAACTGGGCCGTTGGCGCAAACGAATCATAATTCGGAGCTGTTATCTTCATTGCCAAAAACGGTACGATTTTAGCACTAGACCCTGAGGTCGCTTGACCAAGCGGGTTTTCATACAAATAAACAAAACTGTCTGAACTGGCGCCTATCAGGGCGTAGTTATTGCCGTTATATGAGGCCTGGTTGAGCAGGTAGGTCGGTGACGAAGGTAAATAACGCACCAGATAAGTCTTACCGCTATTATTCAGATAAACTGCTACCTGTCCAGTCGGCGCACCGCTTGCAGTGACATAAAGAAATTCATGCGAACCATAGCTTTTATACGCCAACACTCCTGTTTCTACCTGGACGGGCGTGGTATTGCTTAAATCGGCTGTCGACAAAGTCTGACTTGAGGCATCATAAAAATAAAATTGGTTGTACTTTAAATTATTAAAACTGACTGTGCTAGGATTGGCATTAAACTGGCGATTAATGTTAATTGACTGGGATGGATTTTGGGTGTCAAGCTCAATAAACTCCTGACCGCCACTATAAACATGCTCTAAAAGTAGGTGCTGGTTATCGTCAGCCCAGCCTACCACCTGCCAGCTCTGTGTCGTAGTAGTCGGCGTCAACAAATTTGCCGGCAGACTCAAGGTTACGGCCGGCGCCGTCGGATTAGTCAAATCATAAAGTAGAAAATTGTTGAAATTATCCGGCGAAGACACTACCAGATACTGCTGGCTGGGACTTTGACTGGCAACTTCTGGAGCGCTGGTGTATTTAGCAATCACGGACCGGCTTAATTTAGCCGGGAAAAGCAAGGGGTAATCATAGTGCACAACCTGTCCACCGAAAACCGGGATAGTGTGCGTCCATGGCAGATAGCCGGGTGAAGTCAGCTTGAATTTATAAACTCCCGAGGGCAAATTAAGCCTCGTGTTGGTAGTAGCTGCATTCAGTACGCCGTTAACATAGATCGAAGCTGCATTGGGTTGGCTCGATACAAATACCATGCCATCCTGGATGACTTGACCATTCTTAACACCGTAACCATATGCCTGCCACAGCAAGATAATACTGGCCATGGCAATGCCGATGCTGACCAATGCATAGCCGACCCACAGCCTGAGTCGATGCATCTTAATTTTTTTCGGGTCTAAATAGTCCATGTGCTTTATAACCAAAAGTTTAGATAAGTGGACACAAAATTTAACAAGACATTACCAAAACTTATATACAATTTTAGATGTACTTGCGGCTAACTACAAGTAGGATTAAGATGTAGGGTAAAGATTGTTTTCGGTTATGTTAACTAATAGGACCAAAGTACTTAAGTGGATAAAAAAGCACGGACAACCATCACCCTAAACGGCAAAAGCTATAACGCCTTGTCCGGACAGCCACTTAATCAAAAAGTTAAGCGAGTCAACAATATTGACGGGGTAGTTAAGCGCCGGTCATTGCCACATTCTCAGATTAATAGCGACTTTAGCGCAACCAAAAACCCATCTGAACACTCAAAAAAGACAATCCGAAAACCGGCCAAGAGCGTATCCAAACAGCCCGAACCGGCCAAGACTCTTATGCGAACAGCAGTCAGTAAACCGGCCAAGCCAAGCCGATTACTGTCTAGAGCCTCAAGCCCTCTGGATATAATCAGCAGCAATGATACGATGATTAAAAAAAGTCCGATGGTAAGTGGCGTGGACGCCAAACGGATTAAGCGCGCCAGGACTTTTCAGCTTAGCAATCAAATCAGCCGCTTTGGAGCTACGGTCGTTTCTAACACCAAATCATCCAACCTCTACCGTCAGATAGCAGAAGCCAGTAAACCGATGGATGGCATTCCTGCCAAGCAAAGCCAGGACAAACCAGACGTCTGGGAACAGGCGGTCAAACGAGCCACTTCCCACGAACAACCCCGATTAACCAAAAAGGAGCTTAAAGCCCTGCACGGCCCAAGACCGCGCAAGCATCGATTGGCCAAATACACGGCGACAGGCCTGATTGGTCTGACGATTCTAGCCTATGGGGTATACGCCCTGATGCCGACCGTGATGACAAAAATCGCCAGTGTCGACGCCGGATTCGCCGCCAGCTTACCGGGCTATAACCCGGCCGGATTCAGACTGGCTTCAATCAATTACAAACCCGGTCAAGTCGCCTTCAACTACAAAAGCAATATCGATAGCCGCAATTTTAGAATCACCGAAAGTTCGTCAACTTGGGATAGCGCCACACTGGTCAGTAGCGTCATTAAGCCAGTTGAGGGTAAGAATTATAAAACTCTGCTCGTCAGCGGCATGAGTATATATATTTATGGCAATAACCAGGCCTCCTGGGTATCCAACGGCATCTGGTTCCAGGTAAGCGGCAACAATTCACTTAGCACCAACCAAATTGTCCAACTGGCTACGACTCTTTAGTTGTAGCCAATCTGTTTTTAGTATTTAATAAGATGGCATGACAAACGTAAGAACGCGCTTTGCGCCCAGCCCAACCGGCTTTTTACATATCGGCAGCGTTCGCGCTGCACTTTACCCATGGCTGCTGGCCAAACATTACGGCGGGCAATTCATTCTACGCATCGAAGACACCGATCAGGCCAGGGAAGTCGAGGGCGCTCTCAATGTCATCTACGAAACCCTTGATTGGGTTGGTATTGACTGGGATGAGGGGCCGGATAAAGGCGGACCCTACGGACCCTACAAACAAACTGAAAGAAAAGAACACTATCTTAAATGGGCCCAAGACCTGATTGCAAAAGGACGAGCTTACGCCGATCCGCGATCAGCTGATGATTTGGATAAAATCCGTGCTGACGCCAAAGCTCGTAAACGACCATTTCTAGCCAGAGATTACCGTCCGGATAATAACGTGGATTGGCAGCCGGGCATGCCATTAAGATTCCTGTCACAGCCCAAGGCCTATCATTGGCACGATGAAGTCATGGGCGATTTATCGGCCGGTATTGACGCGGTCGATGACTTTATCCTGCTTAAATCCGACGGGCTGCCGACATACAACTTCGCCCATATTGTCGACGACGCCGATATGGCTATTACGCATGTCATTAGAGGACTGGAGTATATTGCCTCGATGCCTAAATATCTGAATCTATATGAAGCACTGGAAATTAAAACTCCGGTATTCGTTCACATGCCGCATATCATGCGCCCCGACGGCGCCAAAAAGCTAGGCAAACGCGACGGCGCCAAAAGCGTGCTGGAATATCGGGACGAGGGCTATTTACCAGAGGCGATGATTAATTTCCTGGCCTTACTCGGCTGGAATCCGGGCACGACCCAGGAAATATTCTCAACTCAGGAATTAATTGAAAAATTCTCACTTGAGCGCATCCAGCGCAGCGGAGCCAGATTCGATGAAAGACGTTTAATTTGGATGAACGGCAACTATATCCGCAACCTTACTTCAAAAGAACTCTACATCAAAGCCCAGACTTTTTGGCCCGAGGAAGCCGCCACTTATGACGAAGCTTATAAGAAGCGTGTGCTTGAATTGGTCAAAGACAGGCTTAAATACTTCTCCGAATTGGCCGACCTGACCCGCTTTTTCTTTATAGATTTACCGATTAATAGCGAGCTGATTGCTAATAATAAAAAGTTGTCTGAACTAGGCAGCGACGAGCTCAAATCTTTACTACATGAGACGATAGGGGTCTTAAAAACCAGCGATTTCAGCTTGGCCGACCTGACCCAAAAACTCAACGACTTGCTTGAGCACACTAACCAGACACCGGCTGTACTTTTCAGCCTGATCAGAATTGCCAGCACACAAGCGCCGGCCAGCCCGCCTTTGGCCGAGAGCCTCTCAGTAATCGGCAAAGATCGAACTATAAACCGACTAAATCAACAAGCCGACGCACTTTGAACAGCATGGAATAATTTGCCGCACGACATGATAGAATAAACATATGCATGAAGATATAAAGCTAGTGCCCCCTGTACCCGAAAAAGACCAAAACAATGACGATATAAATCCTTCCGAAAGCCATAATTCCTTCCACACGCCTGAAGAAATTGCGGCCCATGATGACGGCGACAAATCTAATAAAAGCCAAGCTAGACTAGAAGATAGCCCCAAGGTCGAGGAGGAAGCTATGAAACCCACCGTCTCCCATCACGGCAATCCTAAAAAACACCGGTTTTGGCCGCTCAGTAAAAAGCAGTGGATCATCGTCGGATCCGTGGTTGCAGTTTTAGCAATTATTATCGGTAGCCTGGTATATACGGCCAGCCGCCACAAGCCGGTAGTCGCGACTATAACCCGCCAACAGGTTCATACCGCACCAACTGTCAAATCTAATACGGTAGCGTCAACTCTATCCGGGCTTCCGGTTAATCCATCCGCCAACGCCCGCCCGATCACTGCTGTAATGGTAGAAAACACGCCCGAAGCCCGTCCGCAATCCGGACTGAGTCAAGCCGGGGTCGTCTTCGAAGCCCTGACCGAGGGAGGTATCAGCCGGTTTATGGCCCTGTATCAGGACCAGACGCCTACCAATGTCGGTCCGGTCCGCTCGGTCAGACCATATTACATCGACTGGGCACTTGGCTTTGACGCCCCGATTGCGCACGACGGCGGCAGTCCGCAAGCACTGTCGGATTTAACGGCATGGGGAGCAAAAAATCTGGACCAGATGTACAATCCGGGACCATACACGCGCATATCCAGTCGTCCGGCGCCCCACAACCTTTACGCCAGTATTCCCGGTCTAATCAGCCTGGAGGCCAGCAATGGCTGGACATCCAGCAACTTTAGCGGCTGGCCAAGAAAAGCCGATGCGCCAAGCAAGAATCCCAATGCCGCCAATATCGTATTCAATCTTTCGTATTCGACCTATAACGTGCAATATACTTATGACGCTTCAACCAACAGCTACAATCGTAACGAGGACGGCGCTCCTCAGGTTGACGCAAATAACAATCAGCAGCTCAGCCCTAAAGTCGTTATCGGTATGGTTGTGCCTTACAGTCTTGGTCCATTGGATTCTTCTAACGCCTACTATTCGGTCTACCAAACCATAGGCAGCGGTCAGGCTTATGTATTCCAAGACGGCACCGTCACAATCGGAACATGGAGTAAGGCCAGCGCCAACGCGCCACTCAAGTTTTTGGACTCATCCGGTCAACCGCTTAAACTCAACGCCGGCCAGACGTGGATAACTGCCCTCAAGTCCAATCAGGAATTAACTTACAACTAGCAGTCAGGACGGTTAAGGGGAGTGGACTACTTTAAAAAAACCAAGCGGCAATACACCCTCAACCTATTAGCCGCGCTAATTGTATCCAATGCCTTGGTTTTAAGCGTCTGGATAGTTCTAAATTATTGGCAGGTAAAGCTAGTCTATGCAGTCATTGCAACTGCTGTCGTATTCATTGTCTTTAGTTTGCTTTTTGCTTTCTCATTGTCCAACTATCTGATCGAACCGGTAAGAGCCGTCTGGCAACTGATTCTAAGCATCGCGCCACATGGCGAATCGGTCGAAGCGCCAAAAATAGAAGCCATGAAAGTCGGCCGGGAAATGACTCTTAGCTTATCCCGACAAATCTATCAAATGACATCTTCGTCAAACAAAGCCTTCAATGACGCTAAGAATCCACCCCGACAGCTTTTAAATGACAATTTTGTTGCCAGCAAGCTACCGCTGCCCTTATTCATCCTTGACCAAACCGAAAACATCGTCTATGCCAATACCAGCGCCGCCGACTATCTAGGCATCTCCGCCAAAGAAATGACCGGCAAGAACTTCTATATGGTCATGGATATGTCATTCCCGAGCGAAAACACCTTGGACGTATGGCTCAAAGACGTCAAGGCCAATAGCGCTACTGCCAGTATGAGCTGGGAACGTGTCAAATTGAACGTATTGGACAATCATCCGACCCGTCTATTTGACCTGGCCGCTTTTTATAACCGTGACAACCCCGAACATTACGAAACCATGGTAGTACTGTTTGACCACACCAAACAGTACGCCCAAGACGACCAAGCCGTCAGCTATGTAGCCCTGACTGTTCACGAGCTCAGAACGCCCCTGACGCTGCTCAGGGGATACATCGAGGCCTTGCAAGAAGAGATCGGGCAGGACACACATCCGGAATTGGTGGACTTCATGCAGAAAATGAATGCTGCCGCCCAGCAGCTAACCGCCTTCGTCAACAACATACTTAACGTCGCCAGAATAGACAATGATCAATTGCAGTTATCTCTTCACGAGGAGAATTGGGCGGAAATCGTCCAGTCGGCCGTGAATTCAATCGCATTGCGCGCCAAGGTGCGCGGCATCAGCATTGAAACCTCAATCGCACCGGATATACCAACGGTCGGAGTAGACCGATTGAGCATCCACGAAGTCATTAATAACCTAATAGACAATGCCATAAAGTACAGCGGCCAATCTAAAACCATCAAAGTCGAAGCCCATATGACAGAAGACGGACTAGTGGAAACTACGGTTCAAGATTTCGGCTTAGGCATCAATGCCAATATCATGTCCAATTTGTTCACAAAATTCTACCGTGACCACCGTAATCGCGCCCAAGTCGGTGGGACCGGCTTAGGTCTTTATTTAAGTAAAGCGATTATAACCGCCCATGGCGGAAATATATGGGTCAAATCGACACTCGGAAAGGGTAGTACCTTCGGCTTTACTATCCAACCCTACAGCCAACTTGCCGATGAACTCAAAAACAACGATAATAAGGGAATAACCCGCGGAGCACATGGGTGGATAAAAAACCACTCGCTTTATAGGAGATAACCAAATATGGAACCGAATCAACCAGGTCAAACCTTTCAACCAGATAGTACAAAGCCAGCCAGAAAAGTATTATGCATCGAAGATGAACATTTCATTGGTGAGCTGTACAAAAGAGCTTTGGACAACGCCGGCTATGATACGACACTTGAAGTCGATGGCGTCAAAGGTCTGGAACTGGCTCAGACCGACCAGTACGATATAATCCTACTTGATTTGATGGTTCCGAACCTTACCGGTATCGACATATTACGCATCCTGCGGGATCCAGCAAAAACGCCGCATCTCAAAGCCAAGATAGTTATCACGACCAACCTCGAACAAAGAGAAGACGTCAGGGAAGATATCGAGAAGCAGGCTGACGGCTACATCGTCAAAGCCGAGCTGACACCTAAAGAGATAGTCCAATTTTTAAATGACATTAAGTAATTTTTATTTAAAAATAAGTGTCCAAAGCTAATCTTTATTTAAGTCTAGTCGGCCGCTATCCCATCATAACTGATCAGATGACAGCTAAGCGTCTGCTCGTCATCCTGAGGGAAATGGAACGCGTAATAGTTGATCGCGATATAGAAGGCGAGATAGTCGAATTCGGCTGCTACAGCGGCACGACCAGCCTTTTCATGGAAAGATTACTGCAGGCCCATAACTCAAATAACAAGCTACTATACGTCTACGACTCATTTGAAGGACTTCCAGACAAGTCAATCAAGGACGCTTCAGTAGCCGGCACAGCTTTCAAGGCAGGGGAGCTGAAAGCCACCAAAAGGCAACTTATAAAAAATTTCAAGCAGGCCGGTCTACGCTTACCGGTCATACATAAAGGCTGGTTTAGTGACCTGAAGGAATCTGACATGCCATCAACGATCGCTTTCGGTCTGTTAGATGGTGATTTTTACGACTCAATCATGGACAGTCTGAAATTGGTCTGGCCGCGACTGGCTCCTAACGGCTCCATCGTGGTCGATGATTATGACAAAAGTAATCTGCCGGGTGTCACCAGGGCGCTAAACGATTTTTTTAAAAATCAGAACGTCCGGATTCGTCACGAACACGACTTGGCAATTATTCGTAATAACCTACGGTGATAGTTATTACTGAGACGGATTAGACACTATGCCAATCATGACAAAATTACCCGTTGAGTTATCTACAATCGTAAACAAGAACGGTTTATTAACTGTCATGGCAGCCGTATTATTGGCTGCACTTTGAAGCGTAGTACTAACACCTTGTTCGCTAACATTCAAATGATTAAACGTCAGGAAGTCCGTCAGATGCACCGGCGGGTTAATCTGCTGATTGGATAGGTTAGAATCGAATAAAGAGCTGGCGCCCAAGCTTTTTAAAACCGTATCGAGATTAGCCTGATAGTTAATGTTCAGACGTGGTAATGACAAATCTATTTTGTACTGATTGAAATTGCTATTTATATCCGCTAGGTCTTTTAGGCTCAGCCCGCTCATGAAACTTTGAAAATCAGATGGCATATAAACGTTCATGACTAGACTTCCGTCTGCACCAAAAGGCAATTGAATGGCCTCTAAATCAGCATTCGCATAATAATTAAAAACGTTGGTCTGATGCATGAAGGGGACCGTTAACGAACTACCGCTTAGGCTACTAAACTGTGCCGCTTTAGTTTGACTGGAATTAAAACCATACTGCCATTGATCAGTAAAATAGGCACTGTTAGTGATCAGAGCCGATTGCTGTTTGCCAATT
>JAJYKI010000017.1 GCA_021788675.1 bacterium
CGAAGAAGATATTATAACTTTGGACAATATGCAACACAAATAGTCAATAATAAGCATAACAACATTGACAAATACGCCAAAGTCTGATAGCATAATATATGCTAATGCAAAAATACAAACAACAATTAAAACAAGCAAAAAGACGGGCGACGCACGAGCGAATCGGAGCGTTAGCATTGGCCATTGTAACGCTTTTAGGTTTAGCCTCGTTGTCAAAGGACGCAAAAGGGTATTACAGAGAGGTTGTGACCAACCCGTCTTTTGCACTTAATCAGTTAACCGAAAGGGAAAACGAAACCGCTAGGATGCCAGTCAGGTTTGATGTAGGTATTCGTCGGACAACAATTGGCGGTTCTTAAGGAATTAATAGATGAAAAATAAAAACAAATACAATAATTCTCGTTATGCTTATGATCAAAATTATGAAAAAAAATCTGGTCATAAAGGGGCAAAAATAACTTTAGGGGTGGCAGGGGCTATTGGTGCCGTTGTGGTCGGAACTCATTTTCAAAATTCGGCTACTGATATCAATAAACTACCAACCAAAGAAGTTACAGTAACCAACGGCGCACCTTTAAATTCGATTGATGGCATTATTGGTGCGGTAGATGGCAATCAATTGAGTGCTCCGGTTTTTTATAATTTACAAGAATATCTTCTGAAGCAGAATCACGGTTCGGCTACGATTTATTCAGGCGAGCAGTTCATGGTTCCGATTGTGCAGCAATCTCATCCCCGCAAGCTATAACTATACTTCTAAGAAGTAAATTAGGCTATAAACGTGAAGTGGTGTCAAAAACACCACCTTTTTTTATATAAATGGGTTGCAGTGGGTTGCAGTGGGTAGTATATTCGCAGTAGTGGCTAATATGAATAAACGGCAAAAACCAGCGTTTACTCATCAAAAATAAAAACCACTACATAATAGGGATGGCAACAATAGACTACTTCGAACGAAAGCTCGACGACAAAAAGCGGTTAACCATACCAGCTGAGTTGCGAGCCGAGTTTAAGAGTGGTGTTGTTGTAACCAGGGGCTTCAAAAAGTACCTGCATCTATATTCCAAAAAGGTTTGGGACGAAGAAGTCGAGCCGGCTCTAAAGGGTAAAATCCTGGACGAGACAACAGCCGATATTAACGTCCAATTCCGTATGGGAAAAATAGAAGGACCATTGGATGCAAAGCAAGGCAGGGTTCTGCTTGAGCAGCATTTACTGGACTACGCAGGCATTGACAAAGAGCTCATAGCCGTACGGGCCGGCCAGTATTGGCGACTTATGACTAAACCATAAGTTCTTTCATCCCCGATTGGGCACCTTAACAATTCAAGTAAACGCTTAAAAGACAGCAAGATCGAATGCAGCCTCGAGGTTAGCTATTCGGCAGTCAACAAGTGGATCATAAGGGCACCACTATAAAAAGTCCTGGTACTTTTCTCAAAACACCTCCCAAAACTCCACCTCACACATAAGTCTCTCAATTTTCATGCCTCCAGTAAGAAGTTCTTAGATTTTTTCAAAATCTTTTTAATACTTCTTTACATACATGGAGATATGAAATACAAAAACAAAAACTAATAAAACAAAAAGTTGGCTGCTGAATAGGTGACCTTGCACAAAAACAAAAAACAAGAAAAAATGCACCAAAATCCTCACACAAAACACACTCCGGTTCTATTGGCTGAAATATTAAGTAGCGTTAGTCCCGAAAAGGGCGAACGTTATCTTGATTTAACGGCTGGATATGGCGGACATGCCACGGCTATTTTAGATGCGACTGACAATTATAAAGAGTCGGTCCTGATAGATCGTGACGGTTATGCCAATATGGAATTGAAGCGGCAATTCGAATTAACCGGCATTGAAATAATTCACCAGGATTATCTTAATGCCAGCCGACGGCTTTTGGCCGACAAACGGCAATTCGATATTATTGTTGCAGATTTAGGGGTATCGTCACCGCACCTTAACGAGGGTAGTCGAGGCTTCAGTTTTAACGACGTCGGCCCGTTGGATATGCGCATGGACCAAAGCCAGGAAAAAACGGCTTGGCACATAGTTAATCAAACCAGCGAGCAGGAATTGTCGGATTTGCTTTGGCGATTTGGCGAAGAGCCGAAGGCCAGACAGATTGCTAGGTTGATCGTCAAGAACCGACCATTAACAACGACGAATCAGTTGGCAGAAATTGCTGTTCGCGTTTGGCGATCGTCCCACAGTCGGACACATCCGGCCACTAGGACATTCCAAGCGATTAGAATCGCTGTTAATGACGAGCTCGGTCAGCTCGCTGAAGCATTGCCGGTTTGGTTGAGGCTACTGGCTCCAGGAGGCCGTATAGCTATTATTAGTTTTCATAGTTTGGAAGACCGTATAGTTAAGCAGTTTTTTGTAAGTCAGTCAGGCGAGCGTTACGATGCTGAATTGTTACTTTTGACTAAGCGTCCGCTAACGCCAAGCCCCCAAGAATTAGCCCATAATCCGCGGTCCCGTAGCGCCAAGCTTCGGGTCGCAGTGAAACAAAAATAAAGAAAGGGAAATGCCATAATGCCGATACAGGTAAAAAGCAACTCCCGGGCTTATAAAATACACGTCCGTGTAGTTTAAAAGCTTCAAACCCAGCTCTGCTCAAAAACCGGGCAGAGCTGGACGAAAGGGAAGACAAACATGACATATTCTAGCTCTTTAGCTTTTAGCCGATCGCAGTTTTCAGGCCGTAATCGAAACTCGGTCAGCTTTAAGTCTAAGGCCAGGACGCTTGGTCCAATCAGTAACACGATTATTCTGATCGTGCTTGCGTGCTTACTGGGCTTGTTTTATTTGGCCCAGGTGACCAAGACAAACGCCTACGGCTTTACGCTCAATAATCTACAGCAACAGCAGAATCAATTAAAGGCCGAATATGCGGACCTGCAGGTTTCTTCAGCTCAACTTCAATCTGTTAGTCGGGCGCAGAGCAGCAGCGTAGCTAAAAGCATGGTTCCGTTAACACCTTCAGCCACGGCACAAAATTAGTTACAATAGGGATTATGTTTAATTCGTCCGGTCCGTCACCGGCTAAATCGGTCGGCAGGATACGAATTTGGTTCGGTATTATTGCCGCTACGATCGCAATTTTCGGGTTGCGACTTTTTGACGTTCAGATAATCCAGTATGGTCACTATAAGCAAGCGGCACTGAATGACCAGTTAAAGCAGTACCAAATTCCGGCTACAAGGGGAATTATCGAAGCCGAAGACGGCAATAGTGTAGTACCGATTGTATTGAATCAAAAACTATACACTCTTTTCGCGGACCCGCCATTTATTAAACATCCGGACGTTGTCGCCTCTCAGATAAGTAAAATTGTTGGCGGAAGCCCGCAAAGCTACTTGCCAGCGCTGACGATGAAAGGTACGCAATACGCTGTATTGGCAAAAAAACTTACCCAGACTCAAAGCGATGCGATAACCAAATTAAAAGATCCCGGCCTAGGCACGCAAGGTCAGTATTACCGGGTTTATCCCGACGGCGATTTGGCGGCCCAATTACTGGGCTTTGTAAATCAAAACGGGGTTGGAGTCTATGGTGTTGAACAGGCGCTTAATCCTCAGTTAGCCGGTAAGCCCGGTCTGCTCAAAGCAATAACGGATGTTAACGGTGTTCCGCTAGCGGCTAGCAAGCAAAACACGCAGATTCCGCCAACTCCAGGCAAGAACGTGGTTTTAACTATAAATGTCGGTATCCAAGAGCAACTCCAGCAAATTCTAGCCAATGAATATAAGGCGACTAAGTCCCAGGACGTAAGTGCCGTGATCATCAATCCATACAATGGTCACGTCAAGGCGATGGCGAACTATCCGTCATATAATCCGGGTAATTACGCCAGTGTAACCAACTCTAAGTTGTTTGATAATAACGTAGTTGATTACCCGATAGAGCCGGGTTCGGTCATGAAAACTCTTACTACTTCGGCGGCGCTAGATAGTGGCTCTATTACTCCTAATGAGACGTTTTTTGATCCGGCGCACTGGGTGATCAATGGTTTCAATATTACGGACATCAAACAGGATGGTGGCGCCAGACAGCAAAACATCGCCAGTATATTAGCCCTATCGCTCAATACCGGTGCGACATGGATGCTCATGCAAATGAGTCAAAAGGGCAATACGATTATTAATGCCAACGGCATTAATACCTGGCACGATTACATGGTCAATCATTTTCGTCTTGGTCAGCCGACGGGCATTGAGCAGGGTTATGAAGCTGCGGGCTATGTGCCCCCGGCCAATATGCAGGATCCGTCAATCGATTTGCGCTATGCCAATACTGCGTTCGGTCAGGGCGTTTCGGTAACGGCCCTGCAATTGGGGGCGGCGTTGAGTAGTGTCCTTAACGGCGGCACTTATTACCAGCCGACGCTGGTTAGTCAGATGATATCTTCCAACGGACAGACGACCGTAAATCAGCCTAAGGTGTTGGAGCGAAACGTAGTAAAGCCGAATGTCGGCCAGGAGCTTGTGCCTTTAATGCAGGGAGTAGTGAAGGCGTATTTGCACGGCGGGTTTTCGTTCATGAATTTTCCAAGTAACTATATAGTCGGCGGCAAGACCGGAACGGCTCAAGTGGCTAAACCGACCGGCGGATACTACAAAAATGTCTATAACGGATCTTATGTTGGTTTCGTGGGCGGCAATAAACCGCAGTATGTAATCGTGGTCTACGCAATCAAGCCTAACGTTCCGGGCTATGCCGGATCCTATGCCGGTCAACCGATATTCGCAGACATTGCCCACATGTTAATTAATGACGGTTATGTTTTACCAAAGAACTAGGGCTGCCCAATAAGAGTATTTAATAGTATAATTATCTAAAATTAACAATGAATCAAACACTTCACATTGCCATTCACAGCCAAACTTTAGTCCGCATATTGTTGCTCGGCTTTTTAAGTTTTGTCGTATCGATGCTGCTAACGCCCATATATACAACCTTGGCATATAAATACCAGTGGTGGAAAAAGGCCAGAGTCGATGCATGGGGCGGCGGACAAGCGACTGTCTATGCGAAGCTGCATGCCGAAAAACACAAACGCAACATACCTAATATGGCCGGCCTGATTTTTGTCATATCGATTGCCATAGTCGTTCTTTTTACGGACCTGGCCAGAAGTCAAACCTGGCTGCCGTTAGCCGGCATGCTGGCAGCCGGACTGATCGGTCTAATCGATGATATTATGAATATTCGCGGCTTTAACCAATCGATTGCCGGCATGCGGGCACCAATTAAATTTTTTCTATATAGCGTCGTCGGTCTAATAGGTGGCTACTGGTTTTATTCCAAGCTGGGTGTCCACTCAGTTTATGTGCCCGGATTTAATCATGTCGCTATCGGGATCGGGATAGTTGTTTTGTTTTGGTTTGTAGTAGTAGCGACAGCTAATGCCGTTAATATAACTGATGGTCTGGACGGCCTGGCGGGCGGTTTATTGGTGTCCTCGTTTCTGGCTTACGCCATAATCGCGGCGGTTGAGAGTAAGTATGAAATCGCCGGTTTTTGTCTGGCGACCGTGGGGGCTTTGTTGAGCTACACCTGGTTTAATATTTATCCGGCCAGGTTCTTTATGGGTGACGTCGGCTCGTTTGCTTTAGGTATGGCACTGGGAATCATTGCTATGCAAACCGATACGGTATACGTATTGCCAATTATCGGCGCAGTTTACGTAATGGAAACCGGTTCAGTGATTATTAACCGGATATCACGGAAGTTGCGTCATGGTAAAAAAGTCTTTCTATCCTCACCGATTCACCATCACTTTGAAGCCATGGGTTGGCCAGAAACTAAAGTAACGATGAGATTTTGGATTCTAGGACAGATGGCGGCAGTAATCGGGCTGATCGTTTTTCTTGTCGGTAGGTACAATTAATGTTTCCAGGCGCTGAATCGGCCAGGGATAGGGCAAGACTGTCATCACAGCCGGCGGGACTGGCCAATTTACGTCGTCACAAGCCTGATTACTGGATTATCGTGCTTTGCGCTATTTTGTTAGCCGTCGGTTTGGTGGTGATTTATTCCATCAGTCCGGCTCTGGCTATAACCAGTGGAGTTTCCGGAAGTTATTTTGTCGACCGTCAGGCTTTGGCAATCGGTCTGTCAATAATTGCCTTTATAGCGACTACTAGAATCCCCCTAGAGCGCTTCAGGAGCTCATACAAGCTGCTTTTGGCCATTGGAGTACTAGCAACGCTGGTTGCTATTGTTTTGCCCGTAAACCCCAATTATCCGGCTCACAGGTGGGTGCGGCTCGGAAGCTTATCTTTCGAGTCGGTCGAACTGCTTAAATTCGCGCTACTAATCTGGTTGGCTAACTTTCTGACCATAAAAATAAAACAAGGCGCAATCGCTAATTTTAGAAAGACTGCCGTGCCAATTTTGGCGGCTATGGGCGTAATTGGCGTGGTAGTCGCATTTATACAAAGCGATCTTGGCTCCACCGGAGTCATAGTGGCAATGATGGGGATAATGGCGTTTGTGGCCGGCCTGCCGATTAAACGTATATTGATTATCGGCGGCTTAATTGTGCTTGTAGGTGTGCTGGCGGTTATTGCCACACCGTATCGTCTAGCCAGAATTGAAACCTACCTGCATCCGACTGCCAACTGTCAGTCGACCGGCTACCAAGCCTGCCAGTCAATTATAGCTGTCGGCAGTGGCGGCATTACCGGACTGGGTCTTGGTAGTAGCGTGCAGGCTTACGGCTACTTGCCAGAGGCGGATAACGACTCGATCTTTGCAATTTATGCTGAAAAATTCGGCTTTATCGGCTCGATAATATTGCTGGCCGTGTTCGCGGCACTGTTTTATCGGATTACAAGGGTAAGTGAGCGGGCGCCAGATGATTTTAGTCGGTTAGTGGTGGTTGGTGTGCTGACATGGATAAGCGTCGAGACTATTATTAATATCGGGGCCATGGTTGGTCTATTGCCGCTCAAAGGCATAACACTGCCGTTTATAAGTTATGGTGGTACGTCTTTGGTATTTTTTGCAGCTGCTATGGGTCTGGTTTACCAGATTTCCGGCTACAGTTCGCACGTCTCGCCAACTTCAAGCAGGAATTTAAAAGGAAGGTCTAATGACAATGACTATAGTAGTCACCGGCGGGGGCTCGGGGGGTCATATCACCCCAATCCTGGCAATCGCAGCCGAGCTTAAGGCGACCCAAACTACCGCCAGCGTAGTTTACATCGGTCAGCGTGGCGACAAGCTAATCGATGTCGTGCGTGACAATCCTGCCATAGATAAGGTGATTGAGGTATATGCCGGAAAATTCAGACGTTATCACGGTGAAGGTTGGCGTCAAGTCCTAGATGTTAAGACGCAGTACTTAAATTTAAGAGATGGTTTCAGGGTCATCATAGGAATATTTCAGAGCTGGCTGGCGCTTGGCAAAATTAAGCCCGACATCGTCTTTACCAGGGGCGGATTCGTTAGTGTTCCAGTAGCTTTGGCAGCTAAACTAAGGGGCATAAAGTATATTACGCACGATTCGGACAGTACGCCGAGCTTGGCTAACCGGCTTATCTATCGCTGGGCGGCAGTTAATGCGGTAGCTATGCCTCCGGAAAACTATCCCTATCCGCACAATAAAACTGTTCAAGTTGGAGTGCCCATCAGTCATGATTACGTGCCGGTATCAGACGCAAAAGTTAAGTCATACCGTAAAGCCTTGGGCATTGCCGACTTTGAGATGGTTATTTGTGCCACCGGCGGCGGCAATGGTGCAAAAAAACTTAACGATATCATAAGGGATAACACGGCATATTTACTTAGGAAATACCCCAAACTTGTACTGCTCCATATATCTGGTCGAAACCTGGACAAGGACCTTGAGCTCGAATATGACAAACTAATTGATCAAAACAACCGAAGGCGTGTAATCGTAAAGGATTTCGTAACGGATTTATATAAATATAGCGGGGCCGCAGATATTGTTATTGCCAGGGGAGGGGCGACCAATCTGGCTGAGTTTGCCGTCCAAGGAAAAGCCTGCATCATCATTCCTTCCAAGCAACTGGTCTGGAATATTCGTAATGCCGAAGCCTTAGCCGGCCAGGGTGCTGTTATTAGTATGTCAGAAGATCAGGCGGAACAAGAATTAAGATTAGCTAGCGTGATTGGCAAGCTATTGGACGACCCAAAGCAAAGACATGAATTGTCTAATAAATTTGCTCAATTTGCGAATCAAAATTCTACTCAGGATATAGTTGAATTAATAGTGAGGCTAGCACAGGCATCAGCTTAAGGATTAATCGAACGTGTTTGGAAGAAATAAGCAAAATAACCAGCTAGAAGGCCAACGGCGCCGGGTTACCGGAATGAGTCAGCCTGCTCCAACGGCCTTTTCATACCACACTAAAAGATCAGACCGTAATCCGAATGCCGGCTCGGGCAGAATGTCTCCGGCGCAAGCTGACGAGATTGAACTGGCCAATAATAAGACCGTATCTAAAGCTCTGCGGCTGAGCGTATTTATCGGTCTCTTTATAGTGTTGTTAGGGGTCATATTTGAGTTAAGGGTCAGTACTTTTGCTAACGTCAAGCTTATTCAGCCTGACGGATTTAGTTATCAGACACGCCCGATAAGCCAGTACGATGCAGTCGTATCAAAGGCGATTGGAGCATCGCTTTACGACCAGCTTAAATTAACAATCACTTCCCAAGATCTTTCAAACTATATAACGGCAAGATTACCGGAGGTGCAATACGTCAGTGTCGCGGTTCCATTCATTGGCTCGACCCCTTCAGTTTACTTGCAATTACAGAGTCCGGTTATGGCATATGTCACTAACGAAGGCGAATTTTTGCTAGATAACCAGGGAGTCGTAATCGCGCCGGCCAGTGCTATTAGTGCGAAGCAGTTGAGTCAGTTGAATACGGTTATAAATCAGTCGATAACCGGAGTTAATATCGGGTCGAGAGTCTTAAACGGACCTAGCGTAAGCTTTATAGAAACGGTCGCCCAGTCTCTTAAAATAAAAGCGGTGCCTGTGAGTAAAATGGTGCTTGTTCCCGGTACAGAAGAGATGGACGTGTACATCGCGAATCAGCCCTACCGAGTAAAATTCAATCTATACGAGCCAGATGCCTTGCAACAAGTCGGTACTTATCTGGCAACTATCGCAACGCTGAAACAGAAAAACATTACTCCATCACAATATATAGACGTTAGGGTAGACGGCAGGGCCTACTATAAATAAAGTCCTCCTTATATGACAGGGTAGGAGCAGGGTCAAGACACCGCGGAACGCTAGATCGATAACGATTGTTTTTTTAAGCATGCCCGCGTGACTTAACAAGCCGGGCGGAAGCCAATTAGTAGTTAATGGGCATGAATCGAAATCCCACCCCCTCACTCTACCCTAATAGTTCGCATTTTGTTCACATAGATAAAATAATAAATATCTGCAAAAAACATATATAAAAATACCAAAGTAGGGCAAAGTCAAATTTTTTTAATAATTTTAGATAGGACAGGGGATTTATATTTAAAAATATAAACGTAACAAAAAAGCAAATAATGCAAATAAAATCTGTGGAAAACTATATAAACATATTAAAAATATTAAATGTCAAATATATCACAAACTTCTAAGCGATACCAGTTGAGCTGGATGAATCCGGCTCAATGCCATAAGAACAGCTTGAATGGGCATGCAAGATCGTATGTATGACAGTTAGTTAATATAAAAAACTGCCGCATGTATATAAACGTTAGTATTATCCCCTTCACCTGGGGGTATAGTTAATCAACTCGTTTTAGGATATATAGAGTCGCAAAATATACATTGTGCGACATTGGGTCTATATGTGACCGTGGCTGTTTATGCCTTGCTCTGCCGCTCATATTTTAAGTTTATTTTTTGATTTAATTTATGACTAATTATTTTTTTGCCCTGTCCTAGCATGACCATTAAATTTTATTATTTATATAAGTGTACTATCCCGCTTGGTTAGTTCAGAGCCGCTATTTAGTGTTCGCAAAATGTTTAGTTTACAGACCAAACAAATATAGTCCGTATCTATATATAAAATTTGTCTGCCCTATTCAGGTTCAACCAGTTCGTAAGTCGCTTTGGCGACACGGTGAAATTGAGGTTTGCCTTGAAGATTCAATAAAATGGTCGTTTCTTTAACAAAACGGCTTTTTAAGACCCGTTTTACGATTTCGTCACGATGTAACGGTTCGCCGGCTTCTCTTAAGACCTGGCTGATAATGTCGGCTACAGTACCTTTTTCATAACCCCATTCCTTGAGGGCGTATAGACCACGACCAATCAGAACAAAGCGCTTGTCCTTGATCAGTTCATTATGAATGGCTTGAGTGGTGACGTTCTTGCGTTTAAAATCGCTATCCTTGATCGCCTCGGCTATTTCATTAAAATGCATGTGATTGCCGTTTTCTTTAAGGATAACGTAGATCTTGTCGCGGATATTTTTCGGATTAACGAGTGGCCACTTGATCAAGCCCCAAAAGTCATTTAGGGTAGCCAATTGTTTTGAAGTGCTGGCTAGCGAGCTAACTAGTTTCGTGTCTGCGACATTGGCTTGCTTGGCGATATAGTCGATTTTCTTAGGTTCGCCGATTTTAGTGACGGTCTTTACGATATTGGCAGTCGCTTCTTTTAGCGATTTTTCGTTATAAAGTGCTTTTTCGCTGACGCAGGCGTAGAAACTGTCATCGTCTTGGATAACAACCAAATCAGGGCATAGGCTGCTTAGAAATACCATTCTTGACTGCTCTATCCGGTTTGGATCGCCGACCAGTTTATTAGTCAGATCGCTGATTCTGGCAACGTGTCCGGTCCTAGCCAGTTCGCCCATTATAAGACTTTGAAATTCATCAATTCCGGCTAGTTTATGAGCTTCGCTTGATGATTTAAGTTTGCTAATTACGGCTTTTTCGAGCTGTCTGACTCGTTCACGAGTAATGC
>JAJYKI010000018.1 GCA_021788675.1 bacterium
TTAGGTAAGTTAGGGTTGATAGAATAAGCCATGGTAGGCTCCTTTCATTGTTATGTTGGTAATAACAGTTTAGGATGCCTACCTTTTTTAGTTCAATCTATGTTGCAAAGGTGTTGAGTTAATACGTATTGCTTGTGTGATTATAGTAATTATGTTATAATTATGTATAGTTCGGGGGTAGAGTTATACTGCCCGAAATAAGTGGCTTATACATTTTTATAGTATCAATTACGCAAAGGACCGATCTGATAGTTTGTGATAGATTGAGTTAACGACGATAATATTGTAATCACTATTATGTTAGACATGGAAGTATATACCAACAAAAAAAATGGTTATGGCATTGAGATAATTTATGGACCCAATGGCATTGATAGCCCGTTAAATGACGATGGTAATTTTACTGAATTTGATTCAATCATATCGACTGCCAGACAATTTGATGCCGTACGCGTACAAGGTCAGCCCGGAGCTGGTAAGTCTGAGATATTAACAGCCATACACTTAGCAGCCTACAGAGAGGGTATATCCAGTCTATTTCTGAAAAGTCACATCAACGGCGGTAACTATAATGGCCTACAAAATATTAGACCAATGCTAGAGGATTACTTAGATCACACAAAGCATCTAGGCGGCCTGATACTACTAGACAACTTGGATTTTATTGGTTACAAAGGCAAGCGAACCAGAGTCAGCGCAACGAATTATTCTACTGACTATAATAAGTTCCTGGGGTCATTAACGAATCGAGATGATAGAAACATATTGATTGCCACCACGCACACAGATGAATGGCGTAACGGTAACTGGCAATGGGAATCTGATAGTCCAATTATATCTAATGCTGTAGAAATTATTGACCAAGTCAAACCTATATTCGACTACGGCGGATTAGTGACAAAAGACTACGCAATTCGGACACTTGCGTCCAGGATTATAGATGAACAAATGATCGATCCGACTTCAGGATATCTGCTGGCACAGTCCACAGTAGATGCGCTGGATTCTCTAGGTCTTGCTAATTATAAGTACACCAAACTATTGGCTAGTGATCTAATTCTAGGCGGCAGAATAGTAGAAGCCATTACAAACATCAAAACCGGTACCGAAAAAATAAACAGTCACGATACACACAGAAACAAAAACTAATCAAATAATAAATATGGCATTTAGATATATGATTAAATTATTATGCATTTATCAAGTTCATTAGTAGTAGAATATAACCATGAGTAAAAGAATTAGTGATTTTAAGGCCTCAGAAATGCCAACACATCTGGGTTTGATCCTCGACGGTAACCGACGTTGGGCACGAGAGCGCGGACTGCAACCATTCGAAGGCCACCGCAGAGGTTATTTACGACTCAAAAATATAGCCATCGCGTCATTTGATCGTGGCATAAAATATGTGTCGGCTTTTGTATTTTCAACCGAGAACTGGAACCGTAGCGACTCGGAAGTCGCCTATCTTATGGACTTACTGCAATGGGTTGCGTCTTATGAAACCAGGAATTTACACAAGAAAAACGTAAAGGTAAAATTCATAGGTCTAAAATCCGGGCTCAGGCCGGAAATAGTCAAAGCCATAGAAAAAGCCGAAACCTTGACAGCCAATAACACGCATGGCACGTTAATTCTATGTCTTAATTACGGTGGTCAACAAGAAATAGCCGACGCAGCGGCAAGCTTAATCAGCAACGGCACGAAGGCAAGTGAGGTCACTCCTGATCTTATCGCCAAACATCTTTACGATCCCAGTTTACCGCCGATCGATCTTATTATTCGTACTTCCGGCGAACAACGCTTGAGCGGATTTATGCTATGGTCAGCAGCATACGCTGAACTCAAGTTTGTCTTAAAAAACTGGCCAGCATTTACGGTGGCGGATCTTGATGCAGCCCTGTCAGACTACGCCAAACGCGAACGTCGGTACGGAGTGTAGGCTCTTCATAGTATACGGATCTAAATAATAGTCAAAATTCTTGTAGGGGATAAAATCGAAACCCTTTCAGCCAGTGGCTCGGTCGCCAAGAACTTTGGTAATACGCGAACCATAGTGGGCTGCATGAAGCCTATTTCTTCAATCTCATCATGACCGTGAGTCGTCTGCGTCAAATCAATATTTAAATAATCTTTAGCATTTATTATGTAAAAGAAAAATTCCAGATATTCTTTATTATCAGCACTAAATTGTTGAATATAAATCAGATGGCCAATTTCAGGACGAACACCAGTCTCTTCAACCATTTCCCGAAATAAACAATCTTCTAGCGATTCGTTGTCCTCTAGCTTTCCGCCAGGCAAACACCAAAAGTCATTATCTTTTTTGAGGTTATCTTTATACGGCTTGAGACGAACGAGCAATAACTTATTATCAAAAATCACTATGCCTCTTACTTTTATGATTTTACTCATATTGACATTATTATATTCAACTTAAGCTACAATTGACATCAACTTCAGTCATCCGCCCGATAAGTCGCTTGTTATAATAAAGTTATGACCAATTATCATAAAGCAACAAAGTCTAATAAGCAGGTTACAATTAGCTTCAAAGCTAAGGCTTTTAGCATAGGGGATTGGACGATTATAAAACTGCCGGCCAAAGAGAGCGCCAAACTGCCTTCAAGAGGCCAAAATATGGTCAAAGGAAGCATTGACGGCACGGATTTCATTACTCCGCTTGAACCGGATGGTAATTGGAACCACTGGTTCGGCCTAACGCCAGAACTTCAAAAAACCATTAATTTTGCCCCAGATAAGCCAATCGAGTTTAAGCTAACAACCGTTAAACAATGGCCCGATCCCATAGTACCCGAGGACTTAATGTCAGCCATTAAAAGCTCTCAACCAGCATTTGCATTATGGCAAACCATTACGCCAATGGCCCGCTGGGAGTGGGTGAGATGGCTTAGATCAACCGCCAATCCTGAAACACGCAAAAAACGCCTTAAAGTTGCTGTGTCTAAATTAAATTCTGGAGAGAAGAGACCCTGCTGCTGGAACCGCAATTTATGCACCGAGCCAAGCATATCTAAAAACGGTATTTTACTCCAACCATAAGATGTGATCATTGCTTAGCTTGAACAACTGACGTTTAATGGCAAACTTATGCCACCACTACTGTAGCCGGCAATATTACCAGTACAAGAATATATAATTGTATGGCTAAGCGAATTTGTAGGATAGCAGTTATAATTTAGAGCCAAATTAGTCGGGCCACTCGCTACATTGGTAGTACCACTGCAAACAACCCGATTTTTATTGCTATTATTCGCCAGGGAACAATCAATACTTACATTACTGGCTCCCTGCAGGATAGTACCGTTGCAACTCAGCGATTGTTGACCGCCCGTAGCGGAACAAGGCATCGCAGTAATTATGTAATCAATGCTTAACGGAATATTAGAGCTATTGGTCGAACAGCTTAACGGCGGTGTCGGAAACCCATAATTCGTATTCGAAGCCTGACTGGGTCGAGCCACACTAATACTATTTTTAGCAATTGCCAGAGACGTTTTAGTCGATTTGGAATAACTCTTTACGGTAGTATTATTCCTAATACGCACAAGATAAAATGTACCGCCTAAAACAACTAGAACAACTATAAGTATCAGGGTTTTCATCTTAATATAATTCTCTGATAATTAAATTTATCAGCCTGGCTTCATTGTTAACAGGCAAAGCTTAGTATTTCCCTAATATTCAGACATATTAGACCTATTACCAAAAAAAACAGGGAATCAATCAATATTAAAATAAGTGATTTTAAAAAAAGATGCTGGCTACGGGCAACAACGCAAAGATAGCTGGACTATTTATTACAACTTAAGCACACTTCTACCGAAATATACGCTACCCATCATCACACGCTAACCCAGCATCCAACAGATATTTACACTGGCTATCGGTTGGATTTAAGCGACACCGATTCCGTTAGGTATTTATTAGATGAAGCTAAAAACATAGATTTTAACATCAGTGAACATTTTAAGACTCTGGACTAGTTGATCCATCTTCTACCCGGGTATTGTATGTGAGCATGAATGTGTTATCTGCTTTTTTGATTCTGTTATTAGTCGGAAAAGTCATGGCTATAGTCCAAACGCTTAAACCTATCCCCGTATAGGCATCTACGGTTGGATAACCATGTGCACTCGCCATAATAGCCCCCGCCGATATTACGGAGCTAATCGTATCGGCAGCGGAATGTCTGAAAGCGTCACGATGAGTCGTACCGGGATTGGCATGCTTATTGAGACCAGCGGCAATCATACCATCAAGTACAGCCGACCCTAATGCTAGTCCTGCAAATTCTCCCGGCACCGTTGGATAACTATCAGTAGTCAGATCATATATCGAGCTAGAGAAAACATACAGTGCAGCCGTCGTAATCAAGGCGCCGGCCCAACGTCTTAGTTTATGGTTTAGTTTCCGATTTTGCTCCTTTCTAGCCGCAATAGAATCTAAACCATATGTTATATTGTCGAGATTTTCTGTGGCATTAGCCAATAATGCATTGCTATTACCCATACCTCCGAGTACCACTTCGGTTGCACCTAAAACAATGCTGCCAAAAGTTGCAAAGTCGATCCAGAACGGAGAACGATAGCTAACCTCCAATAGAGTATTCGGCTCCTCAATCCTTTTGTGCATAGTATTACCATACAATATATTTGTGAGCAATCAAATCACCCCTAGGAACATGTCGGACTTTTAACTAATTATATAATATTGGTGTATTATTAGCTAAAGGAATTCTTATGACTATAGAGAGTAGGCCGGGTGAATTCGCAAAGTTAAATAATAACGCCGAAGAAACAATAACTAGAGCGCATGAATATCAAGAGCAGCTAGATTTATTATCTGGTGATGATGCAAAGCAATACATAAACGATGCGGTTGTAGAGCTGAACCATAGTTTTCCGCTAATCCGAAAGGATGTATTTATTTTAGGGGATGGTCTTGCTCAGGATAAATCAAAAAAATCCTTCATTGGCACAGAATTAACACTACAAGAAAACATATCGGCTTATGGTGAGCATCAGGGCTTTGAAGTAAGAATCTACGTTGACCAAAATGGCAATCCGAGACAAGAATTTATGCATCGTATCATTGAACGTATCTATCAGGAAAAAAAAGATACCAACCTAAAACTTTTCTCCGAAAGAAATTCCTTTTTTAGACTTAATAGTAAATACTTAGCAACCGAACCAGTTGACACTTTATTTCCAGATGTTAAATTAAGAAGTTTTGATGAACAGGCAACGCGGATTTCTAATCTACAGCAGTATGCGGATATATTTTCTAGGATTAGTAAGTCAAAAAAGTTTAATTCCTTAACAGCAAATCAACAACAAAAAAAATTAGACTTACTAATAGAAAAGGCCGAACACGTTTTTGGATTACGTGGAGTAAGGATCGGGGGATTTGCAACTGAAGTCTATGCAGACGATCCGCTAGAAGTGTATAATTTTTTTAAAATAACTGGTGATGATCTTGAAATTACAGGACGATGCATCGCCTTAGACTCGTTCGTCAATCTTAGGCCAAAGAACAGTAAATCAGAATTAGCACAAGGTCAAACAGTAGATAGAGTTAGCCTATGTCTTGTTATTGAGCCAGATTACGATACTATCAACTATCTTAATATTGGAAAGTTTAATATTTTATACGTACCAGTCACTTCTTTCGATATAGTCGATGCGGACATTACTTAGCACAATTACAACTGAATACAATCTTAAAATAGAACAAATTTAACAGTAGCGGGATAATGATTGTATATTTTTGTTACCGGAATATAATTGGTATTCGTTAAGTTTTGTTAAACCAGTAAAATTAACCACGGCTTTATGACAACTTATAATGTGGATGGTATCGAAAAAAAAGTTGATCCTCAAAGATTTAGCCCCGAGCAAGCGAATCGACTTGCCAGTTTTGTTGCGAGTAACATTAGTCTAAAAACTAACTTCATACTTGTAGATGGTCGTAAATTTGACGCATCAAACATCAACTTAATGGGCTGGGCATTGCATTTACATAACACCGCAGATAAAGACAGCCGACACAATCACGACGACACCGCATTGGTTGACGTTTTAACTACTGAAGGAACACTATATGAAGTGCGCTTTATTCGTGGCAGTATTGTGACAACCGAAAACGAATTGCCAAATCTAGTATTTACTAAAAATTTACAAGGCACAACTACATCGTGGTATGAGCGGTTACCTGATGCACACAAGACGGAGAATTGCATATTAAAAGGAATAGGCAATCTAGCAATTAAAAGTGGCCTTATAGCAAAGCCAAAACCCAATATTAAATAGCTTATGGTATATTGTGAATAAGCATGAATCAACTAGGCTTGAGACACAAACACGAGCATTCGTCTGGGCATAATTATCATCACAATAGTTCATACCTAGTATTTCTAGACAAGCTTACTTTCGTAGCTGGTGTTATTGGCCCTTTTACTGTACTCCCGCAAATATACACCATATATATTCAGCATAACGCCAACGGTGTATCGATGGCTACTTGGTTACTCATATTTATCGTTACTTTCCCGTGGATTTTATATGGCATCGCCCACAAGGATAAAAGCATCATGGTAAGCTTTTCGTTATGGGAGGTGGTGAATATGGCAGTAGTAATCGGAGTTGCAGTCTATGGCAAGAGCTGATTCATTTATTGAGGCAAGCGCTGTCCTACCGGTATCGAACTCGTATTATCTATAACATTTTGACGGCTTATCGATTCAATGCTACCGCTAAGAAAATCAGATGCCTTACCAGGTTTTAATATCGAACTGTAGTACGCACCCGTCTTAAGTAAATTATTATTACTGTTTTTCAACACACAATATTGAAGACCCGGAACTGTAGCTGAAGGACTGTACGGGTCTATGAGGACCACTTGCGGATATTTTGAATTACTGCCTTCTACATATCCTTCCATAAATACATTCGTATTAACCCGGTCAACGATTGGGTTTTCAATAATAATATTTGTCCTTCCATAACACGCTAGCTGACCGGCCATGAACATCATAGGCATACCATAAACGATTGACTTTTGAACCATTTCCTCCTGTTTAACAATCCTACCATCTGACCTAATGCTCGAGTCAGAATTTGTGGGCGGATAAGAAAACGTCCGGGGAATCGACGTGCTTTTAGATTGATTATCCTGACTTGATCGTGAACTATATGTATTGTTTATATACATACCCGTTGTCAAACCAATCGACGCCACAGCGATTTTGCCAGCATTCCACCAAAACTTGTTTTCAACACGCTGTAAAGACGAATTTTCGTAAGCCATCAGTATCCTTAATAAATATATTGTATAACTTTTAGTAATTTATTACAAATGGAGTAGGTTTCACCCTAATATAGGGCTTGTTTGTTTAATTGGCGCCAAGCTGAGCAAGAAACTGCTGACCTATTTGCGGTTGTGGCCCTAAACAGCGACCGCCAGTGTCACTGGCCGTACACCCGACAGGCTTATCTGGAATATTAAGCCAAAAACCTTGGACGTTTCCCAGAACGGATTAGCATCAGACACCAGTTGTGCGGGGGACGGAATACCGGCATGGGGATTAGTCGACAAACCAGATAAGATAATTACCGTCGGATCAACTGCCTTAATAGCACTGACAATCGGCAAAACCTTACTGTCATACTCACTTACACTCGACTGTGATTCCTGAGCCTGAATATCTACGATATCAGCATACTGCGCGATTTGTGGCACCAAGCTACTCGACCCCGGCGTAGCTATTAAAGTTAGACCACGGCCGTGAGATAATGTAAACGCTTTTTGGTAATAAAGCACCGGATTAGCCTGCTCGTTCACTGGTGTTTCAGACCACTTCTCGTTGTCATATAGAACAGCTTTAACGCCCGCCGGTAATTGGTTATTTAAAATAGCTTCACTCAGGCTGGCTTCACTTGCAAAATAAGCCGTCTTAATAATATTTAAACCGACAGTGGAAGCGGACAGGTAACTAGTAGCATTATAATTAACATAAATCGTATCATTGATGAGCGCCTCCTTAGCCTGAACATAGTTAGACATTTCATCAAGCACTTTCGAGCTCATTATCCAATATCTGGTTCTTGTAGCTGTTCCTGCACCAGTCGCACTTCCAGCAGATGATTGTGCGTTATTTGCTACAGCATTAACGCCAGTAGGATTAGCTTTTTCCAGTCTAACGTTATACCGCGCAATGCCATATACAACAGCAATCAGGATTACGATTGATAAAAATGTCACCAGGACTTTAAATTTTATAGCCACTGATGTCTGATTATATTTAAATTAATCAAATTTACTATTGTCTGCATTTAAGTTATATCAACTTCTTCCTAGAAAGCCTCTATCTATGACAAACAGAACTTCTGCTTTTTGTGTGCATCAAAATCATTCTGTCAATCAATATCGTAAAAAGCTTGAGCTTATAAGCATATGGAGTATAAATATATATAGTATGAGCTTAACGATAAGTAAGCCTGAGGTCAAGAGCCACGTTATTGGCTTGTGTGGACCTATGGATAGTGGCGTACATATAGCTGCGCAACACCTAGCCGATCGGGGTTTCAGCCATTTTGAGATACGGTCGGCAAACACATCAGCCAGCGGATTTGAAACGACTGACTTTTTTTCAGGCGATCACTTAGACAAATGGCTCAATTCTTTTAGCGAGCCACAGTCCAAATTAGTCATTAGCGGACTGTCACAAATCCTACAAGCGCAACACATCAAAGAAGTCGGTGGCAAAATAGTGTTCATAGATTCAGATCCCACAATTCGGCGCTCGAGATTTTTGGGTCACATCAGTCTTGATGACATGGAAAACTTAAAACCAATCATTAAAAACGAAAGTGATTTGGCTAAGATTAGGCAACTGCACGACGTGGTGTTATTGAATAACGGAACAAAACAAAACCTATTCGGCTGGCTAGACTATTTGTTGAACAAGGAAATAATCTAAGCCCGTCTAATAGCCGGGAAACTCTTCGCTTCTAATACTATCTTCGTCGACATCCATAGTAATTAGCAAATTACGCATAGCCTTAACCATATCTTCTGGACCCGACAAATAATATATCGGCGAATTTATATTAGTCACATATCTTTTAACCATTGCCTCATCGATGCGTCCGCGTTCAGAATTCCAGTCATCCGGAGTAAATGCAGTCAAAGTTTCAATGTACTTAAAATTAGGATTGTCCTGAGCCAACTGCGCAAAATCCTCAACAAACGGAATGTCTATAAATTTACGATTAGCCTGAATCAAGATCAAATCATAATTACTTTGGTCATGCAATGCCTGTGCTATCATACTCCTAACGGGTGTTATGCCTATGCCACCAATAAGAAATACGGCTGGCTTATTGGTATCTTTATGCAGAGTAAAATTACCGAATGGACCGTCGATCTCCACAATCGTACCATTAGACATGTCATGCAAAGTCGTTTTAAAAACACTACCCCTTAATCTGGTAGCAACAATTAGTTCAGTTTCGTATGGCGCGGATGCAATTGAAAGAGTTCTGGTATTACCTTTAGTGTCCGTCTCTTGTGGATCAATCAGAGTTAAATCGATTGTCTGACCAGGGCGAAATTCAAAACCCTCCGGTTTACTAAAATAAAAAGCCATTGTCCCATCGGCAATTTCTCGTTTTCTAATCAGATTTGTTTTATAACTCATAACTTCTCCCTAATTGTTTTATATATTTACTATCCTAAGGATTATAGACAATATAACCTGGTAAAAATATTATTTTGCTAAATTCAAAAGGGCTGCTAGTATAATAATGTTAACAATTTAAGTATCAAGAGAGTAGCGAGAGTACTAGCTCGAAGACCTACCAGCAACCTACATTTAAAACGGTAAGGTGCTAAGCCTAGCCCGGCATCATCGGGAAGGATATGACAAATTAACTCGTATCCTTTCTAACTTGCCAGAAAGGATATTTTTTATGTCAAAATATACAACCGCTGAGAGTGTTTCGCCAAAACATCCGGATAAAATATGTGATCAAATTTCTGATGCCATATTGGACGCATACCTTAAAGAGGACCCAAATAGCCGAGTGGCGATCGATGTGGCCGGAGGCCACAAACAAATCTTTGTAACTGGTGAGATAACCTCCAAAGCCAAGAATGTAGATATTGCAAAGATAATTAACAGATTAGCTGGTAACATTCAACTGGTTACCAGCCTGTCCAAGCAAAGTCCGGAAATCGCCCAGGGCGTAGATATTGGTGGCGCTGGAGACCAAGGTGTAATGGTTGGATTCGCCACTAATGAGACCGAAGAACTTTTACCATTGGAAGTAATTTTATCCAGACAATTGAATCAATATTTGTACTCAATCTGGCCCTTTGACGGCAAAACCCAGATCACATTGAAAGATGGATTGATTACATCAGCCGTTGCCAGTTTCCAGAATGCACCCGGCAATCAACTGGCCGACGCGGTCAATGGGTGGATAGACAAGCAGGGCACCTTGCGCCACAGGCAAGAATTTAAGCTCTTTGCCAATCCGGCCGGCGATTGGCAAATTGGCGGAT
>JAJYKI010000019.1 GCA_021788675.1 bacterium
CCGGCCAAACGACCGGTATATTCCCGATTATGAAAAGTGATCCGGTCTATCAGTACGACGCCAACCCTAATCATATTGCCGCTCAGAGCATTAGCTACACTCTACCGCTCAACCCGACTGCCGCTACGCTACCAAGTTGCACCGGTCTGGGGCCAATCGGAATCTTAAATGACGGCGTCGTTCTATTCAATGCCTTGGATGCCGCCGGCCGAGACGCTGTCGCCCACGAAGTCCAAGATGCCTGTAACGGCCACCCTGACGGTAGTAATGAATACCACTACCACGAAATACCATCCTGCATCCTTAAGAACGCAAAGGCTTCATCAACTCTGGTCGGTTATGCGCTTGACGGCTACGGCATTTATGTAGAAAGGAATTCTAAAGGCCAGCTGCCGACCAACGCTAATCTTGATGCCTGCCATGGCAGAACCAGCCCGGTAATGTGGAACGGCAAATTAACAGACATTTATCACTACGACGCCACACTTGAATATCCCTATGCAATCGGCTGTTTTCACGCTACGCCCGTAACTAATGCGCATGCTAACAAACCGAAACCGCCACTCCAACCCTAAACAATAATCATGAGCACCTCCATCTCTGCTATCATAAAACTGTGGGCACCGAACAAAATCTAATTCTAAGTGTTAACGGCGGATCATCTAGTATTAAGCTAGCAATCTTTGATTACCAACTCGATAAACTTATCGAACTGACAGCCACAGGTATTGGGCTGGAAAACTCCAAACTGAAAATTACAACTCCGGAAACCAGCTTTAATAAACCACTAGAATTTACAAATCATAACCAGGCCATCGAATCATTGTTCGAAAATCTGCCTGACGATAACATGCTTAAGCGAATCGTGGGTATCGGTCATAGAATTGTACATGGCGGCTTAATATACGATAGGCCCGTCAGAATCACTCCTGAGGTAGTCTCAGACTTAACATCCTTAATCACATATGACCCGGATCATATGCCGGCCGCAATCGGTTTAATAGAATGGTGTCAGCGTAGATTCGCAAACATAACGCAGATCGCTTGTTTTGACACGGCTTTTTATGCTCAAATGCCAGAAGTCGCAACTACTTTGGCATTACCTAAAAAATATCGCAACTCAGGCTTAAGACGCTACGGCTTTCACGGGCTATCATATGAATATATACAGAGTACTTTTGCCGCCAAAGCCGGCGAAACGGCCGCCCAGGGAAGGGTAATAATGGCGCACCTGGGAAGTGGCGCCAGCCTGACAGCCACTATAGATAGAAAAGTAACCGATACGACCATGTCGTTCTCGCCAGCATCCGGCATTGTCATGAGTACACGTTCAGGCGACATTGATCCGGGAATTGTCAACTTTTTAATGAACCAGACTGGAATGAGCAGCGAAGATTTCAACCGGCTCATTAATAAAGAATCAGGCCTACTAGGCGTATCCGGAATCTCAGCCGACATGGAATTATTAATAAACCGTAGCACTGATGACAGTGACGCCAACTTGGCAGTCGAGCTATTTTGTCACCACGCCAAGAAAGCCATCGGCGGATTAGCGACGACTATTGGTGGCCTCGACTCACTTATATTTTCCGGAGGAATCGGCGAAAATGCGCCATATATCCGCCAAAAAATATGTGACGGGTTAGGCTACTTGGGAGTAGAATTGGATCAGACAAGTAACCATAACCATGATTTCTTAATTTCTAGCGTTAAGAGCCGGGTCGGCGTCCATGTCATCAAGACTGACGAAGCCTCCGTTATCGCCGCTAAAACCAAACAAGTAATCAGCTAGAAAAGGGAGGGAATGATCATGCCGCTTACCAGCGAAATGGCCGAAAAAATAAACGCCTACTGGCGAGCCGCCAACTATTTATCTGTCGGGCAAATCTATCTTAAAGACAATCCGTTACTAAAACGACCGCTTGAAATGAAGGACATTAAAAAACTCGTCCTTGGCCACTGGGGGACAACTCCTGGCCAGAACTTTATTTACGCCCACTTAAACCGAATTATTAATGAATACGACCTTGACATGATATACATATCTGGACCGGGACATGGCGGACCAGCCCTGGTCGGCAATACCTACCTAGAAGGCACATTCAGCGAATACTATCATGATGTCACCCAAGACGAAGACGGCATGAGAAAACTTTTTAAGATGTTTTCTTTTCCGGGCGGGCTGTCCAGCCATGTGTCACCGCAAGTGCCAGGATCGATTCACGAAGGCGGTGAACTCGGCTATTCGTTAAGCCATGCATTTGGCGCCGTATTTGACAACCCCGATTTAATTGCCGCCTGTGTAGTTGGTGACGGTGAAGCCGAAACCGGACCATTGGCCACTTCTTGGCACGCCAACAAGTTTTTAAACCCAAAAACCGATGGTACCGTTTTGCCGATTCTGCATCTTAACGGATACAAGATTAGTAATCCGACATTGTTGGCCAGAATTGAACCAGAAGAACTGGAGCAACTATTTCGTGGTTATGGCTGGGAGCCATTATTCGTAGAAGGCGATGATCCGCTTACTATGCACCATTTAATGGCAGACAAGCTAGACAAAGCCGTCCGGCAAATTCAACACATCCATCAACGCGCCAGGCAAGATAACGATCTTACCAGACCACGCTGGCCGATGATCATACTAAAGTCACCTAAAGGCTGGACCGGACCGAAAACACTTGACGGTCAACCGATTGAAAACAATTTCCGCTCGCACCAGGTGCCGATTATTGTCGACGAAGAACACCCGGAAAATCTTAAGAAACTTGAACGCTGGATGCATAGCTATAAGCCGCATGAGTTATTTGACGAGAACGGACGTTTAAAACCCGAGCTGGCAGAGTTAGCTCCCAGAGACCTTAAACGCATGGGTGCCAATATACACACCAACGGCGGCGGACTGCTCAGAGAATTGCATTTACCAGACTTCAGGAATTATGAAGTTGAAGTTAAACACCCCAGTGATCAAAGCGATGGCAATACGCACGCTCTCGGACCATATTTAAGAGACGTTTTACTACTCAATGCCGAACACCGCAATTTCCGGATTTTTGGGCCGGATGAAGCAGTTTCTAACCGGCTTGAGGCCATTTTCGAAATAACTAACCGACAATGGGATGCCAGAACGCAACCCGGTGATCAATTCTTGAGTCCGAGCGGACAAGTATTTGATTCTATGCTGAGCGAGCATATGGCTGAGGGCTGGCTGGAAGGCTATCTATTAACCGGCCGACACGGCCTATTTCATAGCTATGAAGCCTTCATCCGGATAATCGACTCTATGGTAAATCAACACGCCAAATGGCTGAAGATGTCAGCTGAATTACCATGGCGCAAAGACATATCTTCACTTAACTATCTTTTAACATCACACGTTTGGCGACAAGACCACAACGGTTTTACGCATCAGGATCCGGGCTTTATCGATCATCTGGTTAATAAGAAATCGGCATTCATCAGGATCTACCTACCGCCCGATGCCAATACTTCACTTTCAACGATGGACCACTGCCTTAGGAGCCGAAATTACATAAACCTTATAGTCACCGGAAAACATGAAAGTCCTCAATGGCTCACTATGGAGCAAGCGATCGAGCACTGCTCGGCAGGTGTCAGTGTTTGGGACTGGGCCAGTAATGATAGCGGGCAAGAACCGGACGTCATCATGGCTTGCGCTGGCGATGTCCCAACACTTGAAACTTTAGCCGCAGTATCAATACTAAGACAACACTTACCCGAGCTTAGAATACGGGTAATTAATGTCGTCGATTTGATGCGTCTTGAGCCCAACACTGAACACCCGCACGGTTTAAGTGATCCTGAATATGATGAACTATTTACGCGCGACAAAGAAATTATTTTCGCCTTCCATGGCTATCCTTGGCTGATCCATCGTTTAACTTATCGACGGGCCAACCGTAACCTGCATGTCAGAGGCTACAAAGAAGAGGGTACGATTACTACCGCTTTCGACATGACGGTCAGAAACGAACTTGACCGTTTCCATCTAGTAATGGATGTCATCGAGCGCACGCAACTTAGCTCTCATCAAGCCGATTCATTACGTCAACTAATGGAAGAAAAACTCATAGAACACACTAACTATGTTAATGAAAACGGCATCGATATGCCTGAAGTTCGCAATTGGCACTGGGACATATAAGTCCGGTCATCTTCCAACTATATGGTAAGATTTAAAAACCATGCAGTTGATCTTGATGTCGGGTAACAGTTTAAGAAATCGCGACTGGATATTTTTAGTTGAAAGTGCCCTAAAACCATTGTTTGAGCAAACCTATGTCACGATTTACGACCATTGGGCCAAAGCCCAACCGATGGCAGACATAGATTTGGAAGCTGACAAGCTGGCCAAATTGGCTCGCGGCTTAGCTTCGGAATACGCTATATTCGCCAAGTCAATCGGCGGCGTCATCACACTTAAAGACATAGCCGAATCGCGTATCACTCCAAGCCGACTCATCATTACCGGCTTACCCCTAAATCTTATCGAAGAAATCGGCCTCCCCATCCAAGACTGGCTTAAAAAACTTTCTGTGCCTACCATTATTATTCAAAACAGCGATGATCCGGCAGGCTCATATAGCCGAATAGTGGATATGACCGCTGCTGCCGACAAACAGAACGTCTTGAAACTGGTAGAAATACCAGGCAACAACACTCACGACTATAACGATCTTGAGTCGCTTAAGTCATTGGTGCGCGACTTCATAAAAACCGATCGGGCCGGAGCTTAATATGCGCATTGCTGTCATCGGCGCCAATGGCAAGACCGGGCGTTTATTTGTCAATCTGGCACTGCAAGCCGGACATCATATAACGGCGGCAGTTCATAATAAAAATACGCTACCAGATAACGCCAATTTGTCGGTTATTAAGTGCGATACTACCGATTTAGATCAAGTCAATCAGCTGGTAGTTAACCAGGATGCGATCGTAAGCTTTATCGGACATGCGCGCCATTCTTCGAAAGACGTACAAACTAAGACCATAAATAATGTCATAACTGCCATGCGCGCGCACAAAATCAGACGCCTGATTAGTCTGACCGGTACCGGAGTAAGATTTCCAGGCGATCAAATAACCTTGACGGACAGGCTACTTAACTTATCCATTTCCGTCATCGATCCCGATCGGATCAAGGACGGCATTCAGCACGTACGGGCAATTCAGCAAACTGATCTGGACTGGACAATCATAAGAGTACTGAAGCTGACCAACGGACCGGCTCATAAATTCTCCTTAAAGGACAATGGTCCGACTAAGATTTTCATCAGCCGGCATGAAGTAGCAGAGGCGGCACTCGAGCTTTTAAAGAACAACTCCCATATTCAAAAAGCTCCCATTATCGGTCGGGTGTCCAAATAGGCTCAGGTCATCCGGGCCAGTAGTAATAAACATTACTGCCGGTATTGATTAAAACGCTCAGAATACATTACACCGGTTTTAAACAACCGCATGATTAGACTAATCGGCAGGGCAGTATATGAACATGAATCCGCTCCCAAAAGAAAATCAAATCTATAGCCTGGCTAAAGCAACCAGCTTTCCGGCCTCAAAAGAAGAGCTGGAATTAAATGCCCGACGCATGGGTTTTATTGAACTCGCCGCTAATTTTCTTAAAGTTTTCCCGTACGGCCAAATTTTTAACACCCGATCGGACTTTATTGACCGCTGCGAAGAAATGGAAATCTTCACGGATATAGATGAGTATAAATTTAGTGACTCGATCAGCTGATTAACGACAACTTTAAGCTTGCCGATTTAACTAGGATTGTAACCAACCTAACTTAGAGGAAGAGGTGTCGATGAATGCTATAGACTATTCCAGCCAAACATACCCAAACAATTCGGTCGACTTAATGGTTTGCATCTTTCTGGAACCCACAGAACAGGGAGCCTCTTTTTACGAATGGCCACTGCACATTACGCTTGCGAGTTGGTTCAAACTGGAAAACAAAAACTTCGACCGATTCTTAGATCAAGTAGATCATCTAGCCAAGTACAGCTTACCTATAAAGCTCATAACCGGACAACCGATCAGATTAGGCCATAAAAAATCGCGCATTGGCCTATCAATCGATTTTAACGAGCGACTTAATAAACTACACAATGACCTCATCGACCTGATTGATACATACGGAAAAATAAAAGATGATCAGTTTATAAAAGATAAATATTTACCGCACATAACCCTTAAACAGAGCACCCTCATACTGCCAGGTAGCGAACTTAACGTTAACCGGTTTTATCTAGTGTCTAAATCCAAGGACAGTTACAGACATGTAACCCGGATAATCAAGCCCTAGTAACGACCAGCCGACATCCGTCGCCAAAAATAGTGACCGGCCGTACCTATAGCAACTGCCGCTAAAAAGGCAATCAGCACTGAACTGCCGGGACCCGTATTGGTCAACTGAGCTGGAGCCGGGGCACTGAGCGTACTGGCAGCCGCGGCACTGTTGGAGCCGACACCACTGGCTACGCTACCGGTTTGCGGCTTGGAACTAGACTGCGTTGACGGAGTCGGAGACGCAAGATGACTATTTGAAGTCGAACCGGATTTTTTAGATTTTGTAGTATTACCACCGAACCAGGCATACAGACCCAGTGCGACCGCCGCCAGGACAATTACAACTGCTAAAATTATCGCACTGACACGCCGGGCTGCCGGATATCCAATTAAATCATCGCTATTCATAACCAAAATCTCCCTTGCTAGATTGTTTATACACTACAATTATTTTTTTTGATTGTCCAGTATATGTGAAGCAAGGTAGGGTGAAAAAATCTTAATCAGGCTTTTTCAAGCTTAAAGCTCGGGAATCTACCGAACTTATCCAGAGCTATTTTAGTCGCTAAGGCCAGCGCCATGGCACCAAACTCAACAATTACGGCGTTGCTTGCGGGCGAATTGGTTTTGCTTTCCTGATTAATAGCTAGCCGGCGAACCATTGTTGCCGAAGGTAGTACATAAATGTTGTTAGCACTAACAGCATCCTTGTGTTCATGAATACCGATCACGGAACTGACAGGCTTGCAGGCCTCAGGAACAATCTGACTCTGTGATTCATAGGGTTTAAGCGAAGCGGCGCATGCTTCAATCTCAGCTTTGGTCGCGGAATTACTTGAACCGTTAATCGATTCGCTCAAAGCATAAGCAGATAGACCGCAAACCGATCCAAATACTAAAGTTGCACTAAGAAAACTTTTTTCTAAAACCATACATAAATAATGCAACTATGATTTTAATAGGTCAAATTTTAAAAATAGGACAACAAAAATAAACGTGCTTGTTTAGCTATACTAAACCTAGCTATTGGTGTTATTTACTGAGCTATTATTGCCAGTAATAACAGCGTAGGCTTGAGCGGCATACTGTTCGCGCTGGACTTGTGAGGCTGCCTTGTCAAACGGGTTCTCGAAATCATTCAAAAATATACCTGACGACTGTTGTGGAGTAGTTGCTTTATTAAGTAGCGTAAGAAGGTTAGGGTAATTCTGGATTATATACTGCAACTGGCTAGACATAGCATTTGGATCCAAATTATTGGCCTCAGCCCAGACACCATATTTACTCGGAGGCGTTTCTTGTGCTAAGCCAAAGCCCACACTACCACTTTTAACTTGATCTGACGTAAGACTTTGGTAGGTCGTTTGCTCACCAAGTGGCTGACCCTGCAGCTGCTCAGTATTAAGGCCTGACTCGTATTTAAAATTACCTATAATCCCGGCAATCGCAATCTTAGTAAGGATTGTTTTGGCCTCTAAATAGTCAGCTAGTTCTTGAATCGTAACATTGCCTACTAGATCACCGCTGTTTTGTTCGATCGCGGCGGCTGCTTTAGGGCCCAGTACATTAGTACTATTATTCGTAGCGTTGGAGCTTGTCGCTGGAGCGGTTTGTGCAGATGGTTGCTGGTTGTTGGTGCTTGGATTGGAACTAGGAGTTTGAACTGTAGTAGATTGTGTAGCCTGAGCGGTTTCTGGAAGCGGCTGGCTGCTTGGGGCAGCTACGGAGGCTTGGCTTTGTGACTGCGACGGTACAACAGTTGGCGTTTTGTTTTCAGATTGAGCGGTGTTAGCGGCAGCTGGTTGAGACGCAGCCTGTGGATTCGGCTGATTGACGGAAGCTTCGCTAGCAGGACTGCTGGCAGTTTCAGGGGCTTGCGTGACTGGTGTAGCTGGAGTGGATTCAGCCGCTAAAACCGGGCTAGAGTTGGTATTTGTTGGAGCAACTGCAGCCTCCGGAGCACTCACAGGAGCTTGCACGCTGTTATTGGCCGGAGCCGTGTTTGGTGCCGACTGTGAATTGTTGGCCGATTCAGCCGCAGCAGCCACAGCCACATTGCCAGGCAATTCAATAGTCTGGCCTGGTTGTAGATCATTTGGATTAATTCCCGGGTTAAGGGTTTGAATCTCGTTTACGGTGCTAGCTGTTTGAACCGGTGAATTAGCTGCCGGAGTGGCTATTTTCCAAAGACTGTCACCGGGATTAATTGCATAGGCAACAGTTCCGATTGGGATATTATAAGCCTGTCCCGCATACACCACATTGGGATTAACCCCTGGATTGGCAGCTGCAAACGCGGCCACCGTAGAGCCTTCTTGCTGCACCAACGCACTGATGGTCTGGCCGGGCTTAAGCGTGACTGATGTATACCCAAGAGCGGCACTGCTTGTAGTTGGCACCTTTAGGGATTCTCCTGGGTAAATTAAATTCGGATTGGATAGATTGTTAATTTTGGCTATCTGATTAACCAGGGTTTGCGGAGAGCTGGGATTGAGCCGATCGGCGATCTTAGTTAGACTATCGCCGCTTTTTACGGTTATAGTTGCAGCTGCGGGATTATTATTGGCAGACACCGAAGGCGTAGCTGCCGCAGCCGGAGTTTCAAGTCCAATTCCTGCCGTAGCCACGGATGAAACAGCGATTACTGCGATTGCAGCCGCTTTTTTAGCGTTAACGTCAAGATTGGAGTAGTCAAAAATCGGTTTTAACTCTTCATTGCTAGAATGATCATTAAAATCTTTGTCCTGGTCATAAAAAGACCCCGCCACCTCAGGCTGATAGCCTTCATCGCCTAGCTTGACGCTATCAACAAAGTTTGCACTAAACTCTTTAGCGCCGTCCTTGAATTCATCAACCCATGCGTCTACCAGAGGCTTTATGTTAGTCTCATAATACTTAGGCTTGGCGTGTAATCCTCGGCTCATATCGATCTCCTATTAATTGCTTCTATTTACGGACGCGTAGTATTAGAGGCAATATAATTATTAATCTCTTCTACTTGCTTGGGTGGTATGTAGGGAACGTCAACTGTCACATCTACACCCCAATAAGTCGTTTCTTCTAAAACAGTAGTCTTATCGCCGACATCAGAAAACTTGACTTCTTTCATTGCCTGATCGATAGTCTTGCCATTATTGTTCCAGTCGATTTTAAGCTGATTTAACGGCGACACGTATGGAGGCGTTACGACCTCAACCATACCTGGACTAACGTGATACTTTTTAACATCTTCGGTTATGGCACTTTGTTTAATAGCGTCCAGCATGCCATTGACTTGAGTCTCGTTGAACCAGTACATATCCGCAGCATTCTGAGCCGCCAACTGATTCGCATAAATCACGCCGGCGGCAGTACCGTCAGACGCTATACCGAGCCCGGTAGCCCTGTCGTTAAGCTTGCAATCTACAGTCTTATTATGTGAAACTGCATTATCCCAAGCTTGAACGGCTTGTTTAATCTGTTTTTCAGATGCATCGGAAGATAGACCGCTACAATAAACCGCAGCTTTGTTAAAATTCATTGCCGGGTTAACTGCAAAATAATGGGGTAGGTCTACCTTAACTTCTTTAACTTCGCCGGCGGCGGTCCTAGTTACGAAAGTATCGGCCCCCAAACCTTGCCCATTATTACAAAAATTAGCTTTAAAGGGGTAAACCGTATCTGAGCTGAAGCCGCTAATATAATATTCCCTGGCGCTGGCTTTAGCACCCACGTTAAAATATATATTCGCATTGCAGCTTATTTGCTGTGTCGCTTCGGTCGTAATTTCAGGCTTGACGGCAGCTTCGGCTTTAGGCTTAGTGCTACCAAAACCACTACCTAAGCTTCCGCTTGAACCATGCCCAATTTCAAAACCAACCAACGCACCCACAGCTACTAGACCGACGGCGCCGATTGTTTTTAGCGTCCGGCCTATCTTGCGCTCGGCGTAATGATAGGCTACCCGAGCAACTTGTTCAGGATAGCCAGGACTCTGCTCAACTGGTATAACTTTTCTTCTCATAGTCAAAACTTTAGAAAACCAAGATATTCTACTATCTTTGGGCTTTTCTGTCAATTCTATTATATTATCTACTATCTTTGTCAAATCCGTTTTCTAGACTTGGCTTCGG
>JAJYKI010000020.1 GCA_021788675.1 bacterium
GGGCGGGTTGGCTTAACTGATCTGGTCCGGCGGCTCAATTGGTGGTCAGGAAGTTCGGCCATCCAGGGAGGCGTATTGTCCATGCCGATTTCCCAAGGGTGTATTTGCAATACCAGCCCTTCATTGTGCGGGTCCCGGTCCCGGTATAGCCACTGGTGGTACTTAAGCAGGCTAGGATAAACCAGTTCAAACCATTGCTTGCGTTCGCTTGGCTTCATTTTTTCGCCGACTCTAAATATGGCCTCCGCTAAGAGAGGTGGTTGAGTAATGCCGGTAGTTGACGTATCGCTTGGCGCGTAAGGGCTAACCCAGCTACGCCACAGGTCGCGCTCAGTTCTATATCGTGGATCGTCACTGAAAATGATGTTCGGGAGCATGCCGTTTTGCCATTGACCCCTAAGCAGGCTTAATATTTCCTGTTTGGCCCTGTATACGTCACGGTGTCTGAGGCCGATGGATATAAAGCAGCTGTCCCATAGCCATTGGTGCGGATACAGGTCTGGTGCCGGCTGTGTGTAGCCGGAGCGGTCATTGCTGTCTAAAACTGAAAACGCTTCGCTTAATAGATCGGTTGGTGGTTGCATAACTTCTTGTATATTTTTTAGTGTCCTTACTAGACTATCACGACATTATGTCTTATGCACCGTTTCGCCTCTGCTATACTATGTCTAAATTATGAATCAGGAATTAAGTGAGCAAATAAATAATGTTAAAAGCGTGCTTGAAGCCCGGCTGTCGACACTTGAGGATAAGCGCTCAATCCTGCGCTCTGTTGAACTGAAAGCGCTTTATGAACAAATCAAGACCTTGCCGGACGAAAATAAGGCGGCTTATGGTCAAGCCGTCAATGAATTAAGACAGCAACTCAGCCAATTAGTGGCCGAGAGCGAGTCGAGTGCCCAGGCTCTGTCAGCTATAGACGTCAGTGCTCCGTTCGCTATCAACTCAACCAAAGATCGCCGGCCCGGTTTATTACCGGCGAATTCAGGCAGTGAGCATCCTATCATGAGCGAACAGGCCAAAATCCTGGATATTTTCAAAGGTATGGGGTTTTCTGTTGTCGAGTCCAGAGAGATAGATGACGACTGGCATATGTTCGGTGCCCTTAACTTTCCGGAAGGTCATCCGGCCAGAGACCATTATGATACTTTCATGACGACTCAAACCGATGTTAACGGCAAGCAGTGGATAGCACCGGCTCATACTTCGACCATGCAAAATCGGATTTTAGAGCATTACAAGCCGGATCTGGAAAATGGCAGCCCGATAGCCGTGGTAATTCCCGGTCGGGTTTTTCGTAATGAAGACGTTGACGCCAGGCATGAACATACTTTTTACCAGATGGAAGGCGTCTATGTCGGCGAAAACGTGTCTATCGGTAATCTGATCGCTACTTTAAAGGTATTTTTGGAGTCGTATTACGAGGCTGAGATAAAAGTTAAGACCCAGCCGTTCTATTTTCCGTTCACCGAGCCGTCGCTAGAATTCTCCATGAGTTGCCCGTTCTGTAACCAGGCCGGTTGCCGGGTCTGTTCTTACAGCGGCTGGATTGAAATGTTGGGTTGTGGCATGATCCATCCGAACGTATTGAAATTTGCCGGCATTGATGCTAGTAAATACCAGGGATTTGCCTGGGGTTGCGGGATCGAGCGTTTCATTATGCTGAAGCACGGCATTGAAGATATACGTCTATTCGAGTCCGGCAGACTGGACTTTTTAAGGCAATTCAGCCTGGGCGGAGGAGGCGAGCAGTAAATGAAAGTTTCCTTGAATTGGCTAAAACAGCTAGCTGACGATGTACAGTTGCCCGTTCATGAGTCTGACTTAATTGATCGTATCGGTAGCCAGTTGGGTCAGGTCGACAGCGTCAGCGACCTAAGACCGCTATATGAAAAAGCCGTAATTGTTAAAGTTGTCCAGTGTGACAATATTAGCGGCAGTGACCATCTGCACAGCTGCCTGATTGACGATGGCGGGGTTTTTAAAGGGATCGAGCGGGAAGACGGGCGTCATGTCAGAGTGGTTTGCGGTGCGCCGAACGTGGCTCAGGGCCAGCTGGTAGTCTGGTTGCCGCCGGGCGCAATGGTGCCGTCATCGGCCGGCAAAGAGCCGTTCATACTAGAGTCAAGAAAATTAATGGGCGTTATAAGCAACGGTATGATTGCCAGCGCTAAAGAACTTGCCATCGGTGATGACCATGACGGTATTGTAGTGCTGCCTGACGACGCGGGCCTAAAAGCCGGCGACAGTTTTATGAATTATCTGGCGCTTGATGACCTGATCATAGACATTGAGAATAAGATGTTTACGCACCGACCCGATTTGTTCGGTCAATTGGGTGTAGTCAGAGAGCTGGCCGGTATCTATGGACTTAAATTCACTTCACCCAAGTGGTACGATGAGAATCGTCAGATAGTGTCGGGTAGTTCAAATATCGATCTCACAATAGATAATCAGCTGATTGACGACGGCTGTCCCAGGTTTATGGCGGTGGCAATTGACGGCCTCAGCGTTGAACCCAGTCCGCTATGGCTGCAAAGTTATCTGGCCAGGGTCGGTATTCGCCCGATCAACAACTTAGTCGACGTTACCAATTACGTCATGCATGTCACGGGTCAGCCACTGCATGCCTATGATCTGGATAAAGTTAAAAACGATCATTCAGTCGAATTTGTAGTCCGCTACGCTGACGCCGGCGAAGAGCTTGAGCTGCTGGACGGCAGCCGGGTTAAGCTGCTTGAAAAAGATATTGTCGTAGCCAGTCGGACTAAAGCTTTGGGTCTTGGAGGCATCATGGGTGGCGCCGACTCGGAAATAAGCCAGACGACCCAATCGATCGTACTGGAATGTGCGACTTTCGACATGTATGCCATCCGGCGTTCATCGATGGCTCACGGAATTTTCAGTGAAGCCGTGACCAGATTTACCAAGGGTCAGTCAGCGTTGCAAAACCGGGCCGTACTTGGCTACGCAATCGACCTTATTAAACGATTGAATCCGGGGGCCAGCATCATATCCGAGGTCTTGGACTCCTTGTCCGAGCAGATTAAGCCACCGGCCGAGGTCAAGACCGGCCTGAACTTAATCGAGACCTATTTAGGTAGTTCACGCCCGGTTGATGAAATGGCCAAAATGCTTACTAACGTCGAGTTTGAAGTCAGTTCAAACGAGCAATACTTAAAAGTCATACCGCCTTTCTGGCGGACGGACATACTGGAGCCCGAAGACGTCATCGAGGAAATCGCCCGGCTTATCGGGTTTACTAATCTAAGCCAGCAACTGCCACTCAGGCGGATTGCGCCGCCCGAGCAGCCCGGCCTTATCAATCTCAAACAAGCTATTCGCCGTCTGCTGGTGTCAGGTGGTGCGAATGAGCTTATCAGCTATAGTTTTGTCGATGCCAAATTAATGCAGGCCAGCGGCCAGGACACCGCTCAAGCCTTTAAGTTGTCTAATGCACTCAGTCCGCAGCTTGAGTATTACCGGACGGCCTTGGTACCGAGCCTACTAAGCCGGGTTCATCTTAACCACAAAGCCGGCTATGAACATATAGCGTTGTTTGAGATCGGCAAAATCCATCGACTGGATTGCCTGGACGAAGATCAACTGCCCCTGGAACCGGAAAGACTGGCTCTGGTGGTATCGGCCGTAGCGAAACTTGCCAAGAGCGTTTATGACGGTCCGGCATACTATCAGGCTAGAAGTTATCTTGACTTTATGTTGGGCGGTCTCGGTATCGATCCGGCCGTAATCAGTTATTTACCACTTGAAAACACCCTCAAGAATAAACAGTGGCAAGACAGCAGTAAACTTTACGACTCTAACCGGGCGGCCGTAGTTATGGCTGGTGATCAGATGATTGGCGTAATTGGTGAATTCGCCTATGCACCGAAACAGGCTTTGAAATTAAACGAGTTCAGTGCCGGTTTTGAGCTGGATCTGTCTCAAATCCTAAGACTCAGGCAAACTCACCAACTCACCTATGCTCCACTGTCAAAATTCCCGTCAGTAGTGCAGGATATGACGGTTGAAACCAGTGCTGCCATGACATACCAGGAGTTATCACTGAAACTCCACAAACAGATTGAGCAGCTGATGCCGCAAGATCTCGACCTAAAAGCCAAATTGATTGACATTTATCGCAGCGATGAGGCGCCCGACTCAATTCACTGGACGTTTCGCTTAACGGCCACCAGTATTGAGCGAACCCTGACCGATCAACTGGTTGCGGATTTGATTGATAAACTAAAAAACTTATTAAGCTGACAAGCTAAAACATAACCGCTATACTAGGCCTAATATGCTAAAAGCAGTCCGGGCCATCATTCTAGACGACGATAAGATTTTAGTAATGCACCGCAACAAATTCGGTCGCGAGTATGACATCCTGATTGGCGGCGGAGTAGAGATTGGCGAAACTCCTGAACAAGCACTGCATAGAGAAATTAAAGAAGAAGTCGGCGTCAGTATTGCCGACCCTAGAATGGTTTTTATCGAGCGGGCCGGAGCGCCGTACGGCGATCAGCTGGTATTTCTTTGTCGTTACGTCAGCGGTGAAATCAATATGGATAAAACTACTAATGAATTCATGATAAATCTGCTCGGTTTTAATACGTATAAGCCGGTCTGGCGCAGCTTTAAAGAGTTCGAAACGGCTAATTTCCGGTCGCCGTCTTTGCAGCGGGCGATAGTTGAGGGCATCAAGCACGGTTTTCCAATTAGGCCTATCGACATCACCAATACGTGACGCTATAATAGTCGACTATATGGCAAACAAAAGTGGAAGATTTTTCGCCGGATTCGGCGCAGCACTATTTCTAGTAACATCATCAGCTTTAACCGTGGGGGTTATCTTGACGCTTAATCAGTCAAACAATAGTTCATCAACATCAAGTTCAAGTACTAGCGCTTCAGCTACGACTTCTACGCCGAGCGCGACCAACATTGATCCGGCCGGATCGTACAGCGTCGGTCATAAGCTCCCTGGCTACACGCCACTAAATAAAACTTTGGCACATCTTGAGCTGTATGATCTTGTTAAAGGAACCGGAGCTAGCGTAACTGCCGGATCAACCGTAACGGCAGATTATGTGGGCGCTCTGGCGGACAGCGGCACCGTATTTGACGACTCTTCAGCCCACGGCGGAGCGCAGACTTTTTCATTGAGCGGCGTTATTAAAGGCTGGTCGTTAGGCATTCCCGGCATGAAGGTCGGTGGCGTACGCGAAATTATGATTCCTGCCGGACTCGGCTACGGATCCCAGTCTGTGAGCGGCATTCCAGCAAATTCCGATCTGGTTTTCTGGGTTAAGATTACCGCTGTAAAGTAACTTTTGTATTAAAAAGCACAATATATAGCGTCTTGACCTGAAAGCAGACACTATTTTATACTTCTTATGTAAGTAGAACTTAAGTTCCAAAACAAATAGTTTTATAAGCCAAGACGAAAAACTAACAACATAATATTTTAAATAAAGGAGACCCTTATAATGGTCAAGAATATAACCATCTTTACTACCAACACCTGCGCTTACTGCCAGATGGTAAAGACTTATTTGAAAGCCAAAGGGGTCGGCTATGAAGAAATTAATCTGGACGAGAATCCGCATCGCCGCAGCGAAGCCCACAGTTTAAGCGGGGCTTTGACCGTGCCGGTAACCGTAGTCACTAGGACCGATGACAGTCAAGAGGTCATTGTTGGATATAATCTATCCAAGTTAGTACCGGCAATCAGTTAGTTTATTAAAGACAATAGGAAGGTCGATTTTATGAGTCAACAGATCGTTGTTTATGGTGCTTCGTGGTGTCCCGACTGTCATCGCAGCCGGACTTTCTTAGACGGTCATAACATTGGTTATGAATGGATAGATATAGACGAAGACCCGGCTGCCGCCGATAAAGTAGCCGAAATAAACCACGGTAACAAGACTATTCCAACGATCATCTTTCCGGATAAATCAATTTTGGTTGAGCCGTCCGACAAGGCGCTGGAAGAGAAACTGGTCGATCTTGGCATAATGAAAGCCGATGTCCAAAAACAACCGCCCGTCGTCACCCATGACGTTGTCATGATCGGTGCCGGTCCGGCAGCATTAACAGCAGCTATTTATACGACTAGAGAAGATATCGACACGCTATTATTTGAAAAAGGCGTCGTAGGTGGACTGGCGGCTGTCACCGACGTGATTGATAACTATCCCGGTTTCGCCAACGGCGTGCACGGCCTCGAATTGGCCGAAAGCTTAAGGGGCCAAGCCGAACGTTTCGGAGCTGTCATTGAACTCGGCGAAGTCATGTCGATTAAAGACGAGGGCAAGCTTAAGCGGCTTGAAACCACGTCCGGGGATATGCTGGCCAAAGTAGTTTTGATTGCGACCGGCAGTGACTATAAGAAGACCGGCGTACCCGGCGAAGCCGAATATTACGCCCGCGGCGTGCATTACTGTGCTACCTGTGACGGCGCTTTCTATCGCGATAAGAAGCTGGCGGTAATCGGCGGCGGTAATTCAGCCGTACAGGAGTCTATTTTTCTGACCCGTTTCGCGAGTCACATCGATCTATTGGTGCGTTCAAGCGTCAAAGCCAGCGAAGTTTTGCAAGAAGAGTTGAAAAAATATGTCGACGAAGGCAAAATCACGGTTCATGAGGGTGTTAGACCCAAGGAAATCGTCGGTGACGGTAACGCGGTTAATAAAGTCGTCGCGATCGATTCCAAGGATCAAGAAATCGTCTATGACGTTGACGGCGTATTTGTGTTTATAGGGCTACTACCTAACACCGGTTTCTTGAAGGCTTCCGGCGTCGAATTGGATGAAGTCGGCCTGATTAAGACCGACCAAAATCTGCAGACTAATATCAGGGGGGTGTTTGCGGCCGGGGATGTAAGAAGCGGCGCTACCATGCAGATTGCCAGTGCCGCCGGCGAAGGCGCGACCGCGGCATTGAAAATCCGGGAGTATCTGGAAGGTAAACTCTAGCTAAAATTTGGACGGATAGTCGGTCACAATCGAGCCTACGCCCATGCGCGCCAGTCGTTCGGCCCGCTTGGGATCATTGACTGTAAAGGCTGTTATGTCGTAGCCGCGGTTAGCTAGTGGCCTGACGTAGCCAACCCATAACCAGCGCTGGTTCATGATTAAGTGCTTGGTATTAAGGCGGCGGGCCCGATGGCCGGCTCTGACGCCTGACCATTGTTCGCTGACCGCAATTCTCACTTCCGGCAAAGTACGTTTAACCTGGCTTAAAATATGGAAATCAAACGAACAGATTGTGATGTTTTTGGTATCGAAGCCGCCGTTTAGAGCCAGTTTAATGACTCCTATGATCGGTTCGATTGGTTCCACCGGCTTTATTTCAATTAAAAGCTTAACTTTATTATGTGCGGTTTTTAAAACCTCTGTTAGCGTAGCCAGATCGTGCTTAAACGCCTTTAGCTCGCTAAGCGTTGCCGTACGGACAAGCAGCGTACGGTCGCCGACGTTAACATAGTTATCGTGGTTTAAAACCGGTATCATATCACGGCTGACGCGGACATCAATCTCGACCGCCTCAATCTTATGTTTAATAGCCTGAGCGATGCTGTCTAGTGTGTTTTGCTTAGCGGGGTCGGACTGTCCACCGCGATGACCGATTATCTTCATTTAACTATAGTGTACAATAGCTTGTGAATCAGCAGTTAAATTAATCATGAGGAGGCAAACCTTATGCCAGATTTTAATAACGTATTAACCCCCGGAGACATTGATGACGGCCGCCTTAACGCGGTCATTGAAATACCGCAAGGCAGTCATTTAAAGATCGAATACGATCGTAAACGTGCTTGCTTTATGATTGACCGGGTCGAGCCCAGCATCTATGCCAAACCAGTCAATTACGGTTTTATTCCGGCAACCAAAGACGATGACGGCGACGAGTTGGATGTCCTGGTTGTCACCAGCGAGCCGATTCCAACCGGTGTATGGCTGGAGTGCAAATACGTCGGCGTGCTTAAGTTCGAGGACGACGGCGAAGGCGACCACAAAATTATCGCCGTTCCGGCCGACGACCGCGACAGCGGTGACAGTATCAATAGTCTGGGTGATTTAGGTGAGCGCTGGCAGCAAAAGATCGCCGAACACTTCTCGCACTACAAAGACCTTAAAAAACCCGGCACGACTAAAGTTTTAGGCTGGGGAGACGCCGCTGAAGCCAAGCAGGTAATCGAAGAGTCAATTCAGCGCTACAAAGGTTAGGTCTTTCTGGTGCAAGAGCATATAGTTGTTGCTAAGATTTTACTGGTTCATCCACACGAGCCGAAATTACTTCTGCTCAGGCGCAGTTCGACCGACCCCAGGCGGCCGGGCCAGTGGGACATTCCCGGCGGTAAATTTGAACCATACCAGGATAGATTACCTTTTAACGCCGCTATCAGGGAATGCCAGGAAGAAGCCGGCATTGTCATAGGTCCTGATGACTTGAACTTTTTGACTGCCGATCATGAGGAATTTCATGACGCCGACCCTAAAGTTGTCGACTGGTTGTTTTACTTTGCCAAAAGCGGTACCGATCGGGTCGAATTGAGTTACGAACACGATGATTTTAGGTGGGTAGAGCCCAGTGAAGCCTTGAGTGGCATGCTAAGTTACGCCCGTCATATTAAGATTTTTGAGTTTGCCCTTAAAAGCGGAGCGCTGAAGCGTTACAAAATTAGTGCTTAAGCTTTAATTCAGCTCCATAGTGCTGTTATAATAGTGTTATATAAACAAAATAAATATCAAAGAAAAGGAAAGCATATAGATGAAAACAAAAGTAGCTATTAACGGTTTTGGCCGGATTGGTCGTATATCTTTTAGAATCGCGTTTGAGCGTAGCGACATGGAAATCGTCGCCATTAACGACTTGTTCGCAACCAGTATATTAGCCTATTTGCTATCGCACGACAGTAACTACGGTAATTTTCAGCATAAAGTCGAATTTGACGATAATAGTTTGACGGTTGACGGTAAAAAAATACCGGTATACGCCGAAAAAGACCCGACCGTATTACCGTGGCGCGATCTTGGCGTCGACGTGGTCATTGAGTCGACCGGGCACTTTACAACCGCTGAGAAGGCAAAGGCTCATATCCAGGCCGGCGCTAAAAAAGTCGTCATTTCCGCCCCGTCCAAAGACGATGAAGTTAAAACAATCGTCATCGGTGCTAATGACAGCGACCTTAAAGACGCTGGCGAGATTATCTCGAACGCGTCCTGCACGACTAACTCGGTCGCGGCCGTCATGGATATTCTTGACCGCGAATTCGGAATCGAAAAGGCTATGTTGACTACCGTGCACAGCGATACGGCTTCTCAGACACTAACAGACGGACCGGCTAAGGACTTACGTGAAGGTCGGGCGGCGCCGTCCAACATAGTGCCAACGACCACCGGTGCGGCTATTGCCGTAACCAGAACCGTGCCTAATTTAGTCGGTAAATTCGACGGCATGAGCGTGCGCGTACCTACTCCGGTCGTAAGTTTAAGTGATGTTACTATGTTGTTGAAACAATCGACCACTAAAGAAGCCATTAACGACGTTTTGACTAAAGCCTCGCATGATCCTTATTACCAGGGCATTGTCGCGGTTTCGGATGAGCCTTTAGTAAGCAGTGACTATATCGGTAACAGTAATTCCGGTATCGTTGACCTTGAACTTACCAATGTCGTAGCCGGTAATCTGGCCAAAGTCGTCGTCTGGTATGACAACGAATGGGGCTACTCGAACCGTTTGGTTGAGCTGGTGGCGGATACCGGTCGTTTGCTAAACGGCGAGTCAGGCGGTAGTGAGGAGCATTCAAGCGAAGGCTAAGGCAATGAAGATATACCTAGGCAGCGATCATAACGGATACGATTTGCGTACTAAGCTAGCCGACTTCTTGCGTCGTAGCGGCTTTGATGTCGTGGATGAAGGCGATCAGAAACCGGATCCCCAAGATGACTTTCCGGTTTTCGCTTCCCGGGTAGTCAGTGCAATGAAAACGAGCGACGATGACGATCCGAGAGGTTTGTTAATCTGCGGCAGCGGCCAAGGCATGTGCATGGCCGCCAACCGTCATCGCGGTATCCGGGCGGCATTATGCTGGAATGTGATTGAGGCCAGATCAGCACGCAACGACGATAACAGTAACGTGCTCTGCCTAAGCGCTACGTCAACGACCCTTAAAGAAGCCGAACCGATTGTCATGACCTGGTTGTCCACTCCCTTTGCCGGGGCGACCAGATTTAACCGTCGCTTATCACAATTGGACGAATTAGCCTAAATAAGTAGAGGTAGTCAGCTTGGTTAGTATTTGCCCGACCATTACGGTCCAAAACATTGAAGA
>JAJYKI010000021.1 GCA_021788675.1 bacterium
CCGATCTTAGCGGCAGTCGGGTTGAGCGGTAGAGTGTAGCTAATGCTCTGAGCGGCAATATGATTAGGGTTGGCGTCGTACTGATAGACCGGATCACTTTTCATAATCGGGAATATACCGGTCGTTTGGCCGGATGGCAGGTCGTTTGAGGTGATTAAGCGGTTATTGCCACTGATACTGACGGCATATTGGGCCTGTGGCCAGGAGACGTTGCCTTGGACGGCTGGTTTGGAAAGCGAGTCCCAGGTACCGTTCGTTTGATTGATCCACGGCGTTTTACCGGTTGCACCGCCGCCTTTAAATGTTTGGGTACAAGAATCGACGTAACCTACCTCGGGTGTAGACGAAACTTTGCCGTCGCCTAGTGGAATCGCTGCCGGGTTAATTGATGAAGACCAGTTATTGTTTGATGTGCTTTGTTGGGGGATATGGTCTAACGGTTGAGTGGTCGCAGTGCTAGCTGATGCTTTAGGTGTCGGAGTCTTGCTTGTCTGGCTCGAAAGCAAGCCACTAAACTTAGTTGAAATTAACAATCCAGCAATGAGTAGAATGACGATAGCAAGAAAAATATGCCACGGTGCAATCGTAAATTTTGACTTGATCGGATCGTTGACTGTCGTCGGGTCGATCAGTCCGGTTTTAATTTGGTTGTCGTCGTTTTGTTGGGGTGGCTGTTTGTCTGATTGCATTAGAACCTATGTTAAACCACCGCATTATTAATACAAAATCTAAAGCTGTCATAAGCTTATATATTTAAAAGAGGCCCGTTTATTAAGACGAGCCTCTCATTATTTTTAGGTTATTTTTTGTTTAAGTGTTTTTGTATCGTCGACTAAGGGCTATTATGAGCCAGCTGACGGCTATTAAGAATAGTACCGGGATGGTCCATAGCCAGTAGTTAACGCGTTGATTTTGGTTTTTATTGGTGTTAGTCGGGTTTTGGTTATTGGGCTGCGTCAGGACGTCGCTGAAGCCTGGGTTTGTAACGTTGCCAAGAGTAGTGTCGCTGGAGTTTTGAAGCGGTACGGGCGTCGCGGTCGTGGTTGGTGTGCTGGTCGCGGTCGTATATTCAGCTGCCAGTTGTGCTGTCGGTTGGCTGGTCGTTAATGTCGTTGGGGTTGTGGTTGTTTGAGTCGGTTCGGTTGTTGTGGTTGTCGGTGTTGTCGGTTCGGTTGTTGTAGTGTCCGTGGTTGGTGGCACTAACGCCGGATCGTACCAGGTGAAATAGAGTGTTTCCGTGCCGGTATTGCCAGCCGTATCGGTGGCTGTAAGCTGGACGACGTAATCGCCATTGGCGTCGGCAGTTATATCGGTTTCGGCGCTATTTGGATCGCTGAACGTGACGTTGCCTGGGCCGCTGACTTTGCTCCATTGATAGTTGGATACGCCCGAGTTGTCTTCGGCAGTTCCTTTAACGTGCATTTTGGAAGAAACGGTCTGGTTGTTTTGGTCTAAGCCTACGGCTGGCGGAGTATTGTCCACTGTTAGATTGGTTATTCTAACCGAAGTTTGGACGTCTGTTACGACGGTTCCGCTAGCCAGTTCGGCCCGGATGTGCATCCAGTAAACTCCATCGGCATATTGGGTGGTGTCCAGATTGTACTCCCAGTAACCGCTATGGTCATTGTAGTACATTCGCATCCATGGACTATTGCCCCCCTCGGTTGTCGGATCGCTGCCACTGTCGTTAGCTGTTGTAGTCACGGCATTGCTGTTTTCCGTGCCTGACCCGGAAGTCTCTTCCGTGCCGCTGCCGCTTTGTAAGCGCATCGACATCGTATCGAATAGTAGTGTCGGATCAGTTAATTTGACTTGAACCAGATAGTTTTTGCCGCTCAAATAGGCGTCGGCTACGGGTCGGATTGGTTCAAGTGCCGCTACGCTGCCCTCTTCGGCTGTGGTGTCGCTGCCCGCTCCTCCTTTAATATTGTCAACTTTTCTGATCAGGGTCGCGCTTGACTCATGATTGGCTTTATCTTGAGCCGTTAAGGCTATGACGTAAGTGCCGTCATCGACCTTGGTCGTGTCCCATTCATATATAGTTTCAAAAGCCGACATGGGATTTGTTTGTTTGACTGTCTTAGAGTCGTAGACGGTAGGTCCGGTTGGGGTGCCTGCATCATCTGACGGCGCAATGGTCAGTTGATAGGATGACAGATCGGTGTCGACTATCTTTCCTTGCACTAACGCCGTGCCACGAATCGGTGCGTCTGTCGGCCGGCTGGAATGCGTAACATTGATGGTCTGCAAAGCTACAACTGGTGCAGCATCTTCGGCTACGAAGTTGGCTATGGTTACATTCTTAATGAATGCGTATTTCTGTCCGGTTACTCCTGAAGCTTTCAAGAGCAAAGGCACGGTATATAGTCCGTCGGTGTAGGTTGTCGTGTCTACGGTAGCTGTCCAGGTCTGCGGACCGCTGTTATATGTCATGTTAGCCCAAGTACATTCCTCGGTTGAAGTAGTTGTACCATCTTCGGCCTGAGTTGACACTTCTGTTATTAGGTCAGTAGTTTCTTCGCCTGGTCTAAAACAATACTGCAACTCTGCCTGCGTGCCGTCAACTGTCGGGGTTGTAACTACCATGTTGTAGCTACCGCTTATCGTCTCGCCGCTGGACGGTTTGACCGGCTGGATGAGGACTCTTGATTGGTCGTTCGGGTTGCCGTTGGCCGCCCAGGCTGAGGGGATGCCGATAGGAGCCAAAGCAAGGATCGAAACTGGCATAACCAATGCCAAGCGCTTTAGATTTAGCCTGATTTGTTTTAACGGTCGTCTTAGTTTTGCCAGCGAAATGTGTGGTTTCATTCAACACCTCCTTTCTTACACTGCAGAATAATTCTGGCACTAAAACATTTTTCTATCTGTAACTATTCCTTAAGGTGTTTGGTTATTGACAGGCTGTGATATATAGTTGGTAATTTTTTTAACTCAAAAAAGAACCTGGTTTAGGTTTTAAGAATTGAGCTGTGCATCGATACTTAAATTTGATAGTGTTCGATCGTTAAGTTGCCAACGGTATTAATAAGGCCCGTCGGTTTTACGCCTGGTCTGTAGTATCTCTCTCCCGGTTTGATTTGTGATGACGAAAAAGGTGTTTTGCACATTTCTCTATTGGCAACAATTCTCTCGAATATTAAATCATAGTCTATTAATTTATATTCTTCGATTATGGCGCCCAATTTGTCGTCAACGTAGGTAATTTTTAGTGTTGTTTCTTGGCCTGGTGTTAGATTATCTATCGTAAATGAATTGTCTGGTAGAAAAATTTCATGCAATGGAATTTCTAGTAAAGCGCCTTCTGTTTTGCACTCAAAGCCAATACGAATAGGAGACATAATTATACATCCAATAACTTTTGCTTATTATTACACTTCAATGTTAATTATGACAAATATATTGTCTGTGATTAGTTTTTGGATAGTTCGTTGGCTAAGGTTAAGAGCATGGCTTGAGACCAAAGCAGCGGGTTTGCGGGATGACCCCACTTGGCGTTCCATTGGTCATAATACTCGGGATGTAACATGTTAGTTTTAACTTGTTCCGGCAGCCAGCCACTGTCTTTCATCTGCTCAATCAGCCAGTTAAGTTTTAGTTTAGCTTGATTCACGCGGCCGATTTTTAAGTAATACCAACCTAACAAGCCGGTTGTTATGGGCCATTCACCGCCGCCGTAATAAGTATCTTCGGCGTAGCGGTAGACTCCGCCGTCCGGTCCGGTTAGATTGGTTTCGATGTCTTTTATGGTTTTTTCCATAGCGCTTAAATCCACCGCATCTAGCAGACCGCAAATAATTAGACTGGCATCAAGTCGTTCCTTTGGTAGGTCGATGGCAGCTTTGACTGTATTGGCCGAAGGATGATCGTAGGCTGCCAATCCGGCGTATATGCATGCTAGCGTAGCGGCATGCACGCCTTCCCTTTCTTCCCACCAGTCGAAGCATGGTTCTTGCCAATGGACGTTAAGATAGTGTTGGATTAGGCCGGTGGCCTCTGCGTATAAGTTATCGTTTAGGTCATAGCGCTTAATATGCTGCTTGATTGCCCAAAGCAACAGGCCATAGCCGTCGAGTTGGAACGATCCCCATTCGCCGGGTGGATCCTGACCATCAAAAGTGTAACGTGCATTTAATTTTTCACCGGCCAGAATTGCATCACGTCTAGCGACTATTAAATTTGAGCACCACTCAAAAAAATTATCGGCGGATTCATACTTACCAATCCGACTCATGGCGTCGGCGATAAATGCCCCATCTCTAATCCAGGAATAATTGTACATGTCAAAATTAGGAGATGCCGGGTAGGCGCCGGATTTATGTTGGTAACGAGAAATTACGGCTGCGCTTTTTTCAATCGCCCAGTCGATCTGTTCAGATAGTATATCCAAATCATTCCCTCCCCAAGCAAAAATCTAACCATTAACAGTATAACAAAAAGCACAATACCTAGTTAATTATGAGTCCAATCTATAGATTAGGATACCGGTTTTTTAAGCATCGCCATTCAGTGGGCGTAGGGCTAAGGCGCCTATATGGGTGTGAGCCAATTTAACGGGTAGTTTGTGACTTTCAGCAAATTTAAGAGCGTGTGCTTTTATAAAAAATAACATGAGGTCTGAATTAGATGTGCCAGGTATAACGCTTTCCTGTCTATAATAATGGCTTTGTCCAAGTGTTGCTATGTCGTTAGCAAATTGCTGCCAGGGTGCAAAAATGCCTTCCTGGAGCTGTTGTTTTAACTCTGGTATGCTTAGGACTTTATCTTCTAGGGCGGCAATCTTTTCTTTGTCCTTATGTCTAATGCCGGATATTGAGCGAATCTTATAAGCCATTAGTATGCCAAGTGGGCTGATAGTTTTGACCAATTGTCCACTAGGTAACTGCAAGTTCCAGGTGTCATATGTTTCCGCAGGTACTTCCATAGATAAAGGATATAGATCGTAGTAGTATCTGCCTTGATCATCTACCGAACGCCGTGAAGTCCATTGTCTAATATTGGCTTGCGTCCTGTCGTGCCGATCCGTGCTTGCTTTTTTGGTTTCAAAGCCAAAAACCGAAGCCGTCAATTTATATTTCGTAGATTTCTCGATGGTTCGCCTGGCAATTGTCGCCTGCTCTTTAGTGGCTACATAGGGCAATACAACATCCGCGTCCCTGTGGGATCCGTCCTCTTTTCTTACGATTGTGGGGCTGGCATCCATGGGAGCTATAATTCGCTTTTGTTCTAGGTCGATGACGGTTGCTTCATGAGACAATGCATGGCTCATGATGCCGCCGACAAGCATATATTTTGGATTCTCTAATTGATTAGTCAGGTCAAGGTCAAGACGATTCATTACCTCGAAGCAAAACTCAGGCTGTCTCATTGCAAGTGATAATACAGCCTGGTATTTATTTTCGCAAACTAAATTAAAAAAATTGTCCAGACTACTGTTTAAATATTTTTAGGGGTTTGTCGCTGTTAGCATAATAACGTTGAATAAAACTTTGTTTGAGGTCATGAAAACTACCGTCTTCTAGGCTGTGGCGGATCTTGTCTACGGTTGCAACAACGAAGTATTCGTTGTGGATTGAGGATAACGTGGAGGCTAAAATTTCATCGGCTTTGAATAAGTGATGAACGTAGGCCTTAGTGTAGTTTTGGCAGGTATAACAGGTGCATTCCTGGTCAATCGGTCCAAAGTCGGTTTTATATTTGGAATTTTTAATATTAATACGACCGTCGTAAGTGTAGATTGAGCCGTTTCTGGCTTGTCGGGTTGGAGCGACGCAGTCGAAAGTATCGATGCCATATTCAACGCCCAGAAATAGATCGAGTGGTTGCGATCCCATGCCTAGAAGATGTCTAGGTTTATGCTCGGGCAGGATGCTATTTGTCCAATTTAGGACTGATGGAATTTCGCCGGGTTCAAAAACTCCACCTATGCCAAAACCGTCAAAGTCCATCGCGCCTAAAAATTTAGCACTAGCTTCTCTTAGCTCCTGATGTCTGGCTCCCTGAACGACTGCGTACAGAGCTTGCTCGTCTTCATGTTTAGTCTTGTGTTCTTGATTTAATTCCTGATGACGCTTTAAGCACCTTAACGCCCAGGCGTGGGTCCGATCAAGGGCTTGTTTAAGGTAATCGTATTCGGCTAGCGGGGCGGCTAATTCATCAAAGGCCATATGGATGTCGGCAGCGATTTGGTGCTGTATTTCCATCGAGCTTTCCGGGGTCATTTCTATCATTGCGCCGTTCAAATGCGATTTAAAAACTACTCCTTTGTCCGAGACTTTCGCAAGTTGTGATTTGCTAGCTTTGGCTTGACTGGCATCCCCTTTGCTACTATGCGAAACTAAATCGATACCCTTTTTATATGCCATGCCGAGCGAAAATACCTGAAAGCCGCCGCTGTCAGTAAATGTGGGTTTGTCCCAGTGCATAAACTTGCCTAAGCCGCCGGCATGATTGATGATTTCAGGACCGGGCTGCAGTAAAAGATGGTAGGTATTAGCTAGTATTGCCCGGCCGCCGACCGATTCCACCTGTTCGGGCGTCAGGGCTTTAACGGTCGCTTTAGTGCCGCCAACTATAAAGGCTGGCGTTTTAATTACGCCGTGCGGAGTGATAATTTCTCCGGTTCTGGCTAAGGTTCCTTCCAGTCGGTGATTAATTTTGAACTGCATTATGATGATTTTTAGACCTTATTAACATTGAGTCTCCGTAACTTAGAAAGTGGTACTTTTCTTTGCTGGCGTGATCGTAGGCGCGCTTTAAAAAATCCCATCCGCAGAACGCGGCCGTTAGCATTAAGACAGTAGAGCGTGGAGCATGAAAATTTGTAATCAGCTGATCGACGATGCGAAATTCGTATCCCGGATATATGAAAATATCTGCCTCGCCTCTTATGGGTTTGTCATTGCCCTGGATCATCTCCTTAGCGTATTCAAGCGTTCTGGTGACAGTGGTACCTACGGCAATCACCTGCTTGTTTTGTGCCTTGGTTGCATTGATTAATCTGACCGTTTCGGTCGGTATTTCGAAATACTCACTATGCATTTTGTGGTCGGTCAGATCGTCGGTTCTGATCGGCAGAAAAGTTCCCAAGCCGACATGTAGTGTCAGGTAAGTTATGTTGACACCTTTTTGCTCCAGTTGGTTTAAAATCTCTTCCGTCATATTGAGGCTGGCGGTCGGGGCGGCGACTGAACCGATGTTTCTAGCCCACACCGTTTGGTATCTTTGCGTGTCTTCCGCGGTGGCCTTACGGTGCATGTATGGCGGTAATGGTACTTCGCCGTCGCGGTCTGCGATTTCAAGCAAATCTTTGTCTGAGGCGACTATGGCAGTGCCGTCGCCACCGACAGATTCAACTTTAATCCGGTAGCCGCTTTTGGTCGTAAGTATGTCACCAGCACTTAAGTGTCGCCGGTAGATGACCTTATGGGTAAACCAGTTTTCGTTTTCAGCATGTCTTTCGACCAAAATGATTTCCCGTTCGGCCCCACTGTCTTTTTTAGTGATTATCCTGGCCGGTAAAACCTTGGTGTCGTTTAAGACCAACAGATCGCCGGGACTAAAGTAATCGACAATATCTTTGTAGTGTTTATCCTGTAGCGTTTGTTCGCTAGGATCAACGACTAATAATCGGCTGGTACCGCGCAGCTCTGGTGGCTGATCGGCGATCAGGCTTTCAACTAAATCGTAATCGTAGTCCTTTACGTATAGAGACATGACTTAGACATTTTACCTGATAGTCGCATCGTCTCAATAGCCAGATTATAAAAAGCGTCGTAATCTAAGCTTCCCAGGCAAACTCGCCGTGTCCGAAATGACCGTAGCGGGCGGTTGGTTCATAAATCGGACGTTTTAGGTCTAGAAAATTTATGATGCCGTTGGGACTTAAGTCATAACCAGTAATTTTGATCTGCTTGTTATCGATTGTGGCGGTCGCTTCGAGCGGCTGGTCGTAACCGATTGCATAAGCCAAATGAACGTACACTTCCCTGGCCTTATGTTTTCGGATTAGGTCGATTGCAATCTTGCGGGCGATATATGCTGCTGACCGGTCGACCTTGCTCGGGTCTTTGCCGCTAAAGGCGCCACCACCGATCGGTACTCGTGGTCCATAATTGTCCACCACCAGCTTGCGGCCGGTCAGGCCAGAATCGGCGTCAAATCCGCCGATTTGCCAATCGCCGGCCGGATTAGCAAACAATTTAAACTCCCGATCGTGACGTTTGGCGGTCTGCTTATCTATCCAGTCGTTGACGGCATCGTTAAGTTCTTTGCCGGGTGCATTCTGGAAGCTGGCGACAGCGGAGGTGATTAATCCGTCCTTCAGTGTGATTTGGGTTTTACCGTCAAACGGCCAGATTGAGTACAGGTATTGATTCAATTGTCTGGACAAAACGACTTCTAATGGCAATAATTCCTTGGTTTCGCCGGTAGCAAATCCGACCATAACGCCCTGGTCGCCAGCACCACCAATGTCTACTCCTTGAGCAATCTCGGGGCTTTGGCTAGACAGGCTGGTAGTGAGCATGACGTTTCCGGCCAGTCTTTTGACGATCCCGGCAATGTCGACGTTTTTGGCTGCGGAGGTAATCTCACCGGTTACGAACAGCCGTTTGTGGCCTCCTGCCACGTCTATCGCTACGCGGCTGTTCGGGTCTTCTTTTAGGTATGCGTCCAATATGGCATCAGAAATCTGATCACATAATTTATCCGGATGTTTCGGCGAAACACTCTCGGCAGTTTTATAGTTTGACATAAAAAATATCCTTTCTGGCAGACCGGAAAGGATACGAGATAATTGATCATATCCTTCCCGGGCGACGCCGGGCTAGGCTTAGCACCTTACAGATTTATGCAGGTTGCTGGTAGGTCATCGAGCTAGTACTCTCGCTACTCTCTTGATACTTAAATTGTTAATGTTTTATATATTAGCAGTCTTTACATGTTTAGCAAAATAATATTTTTACCAGACTATTTTGGCTATAATTTAAAAACAACTAAAAATACGTAAATAACTATGGAGAAACTATGAGCTATAAAGTAAGCCTGGTTCGAAAACGCGAAATCGCTGATGGTACGATGGCCTTTTATTTTAGCAAGCCGGAAGGTTTTGATTTTCGACCCGGCCAAACGATCGATCTAAGCTTGATTAATCCTCAAGAAATCGACACCAAAGGCAATACCAGAACCTTGTCGATTGCCTCAGCGCCCTATGAGCCGGAACTTATTGTAGCTACAAGACTAAGAGGCAGTGCATTTAAGACAACCCTGCACGATATGTCCAATGGAACAAGCGTAGAGATCGATGGACCGTTCGGCGACTTTACCTTGCATAAGGACATTAATAAACCGGCAGTTTTCTTAATTGGCGGCATTGGTGTTACCCCGGTAAGAAGTATGGTAGCGCAGGCTTTGCACGATAATAGCGGACATCAGCTGGTTCTAATCCATGCCAACCGTAAGTTCATAGATATACCATTTGCGACGGATTTCGCGCAAATGGCACAGGATAACTCCAACTTTAAGTATGTTGAAACTCTGACGGCTTTTGCTCCGGATGATTGGAATTCAGAGCGTGGTCGGATTGACGAGGTGATGGTTAACAAGTATGTGCAAAACATTAAGAACCCGATTTTTTATTTGTCGGGTCCGGAAGGCATGGTTAAGTCCATGCGTGATCTATTGATTA
>JAJYKI010000022.1 GCA_021788675.1 bacterium
CCGGGTCGAAACCGTGTTCCGCCAGAAATTCGATCTCAGTATCATAGTGGATACTTCCTCGAACTCATTGCTTGAAAACGTATATAAACAACTGAGCCCTAAAGCCCTCGGCTCGAGACCGTCAATCATCATCGACCATCACGACCACAACGGTGGTAGCGACATCACATTTGCAAGCGTACGTTTGAACGTGCCGACGGCAGCCGCAACGGCCGAGGTCATCTACGAGCTTAGCGTTCAGTTAGACTGGAAGCTAAATCTTGACGCCCGCAATGCCATTGCCGCTTCTATTCTGTCCGACTCTCAGGGATTGACGGCCGATAAGACATCATCTAGAACCGTGCACATAATCGGCGAGTTAGTCGAAGGCGGCGTATCGCTGTCGGGACTTGAAAACGCCCGTCGCGACACGATGCGCAAATCTCCTGAAATAGTTAAATATAAAGGTCGCTTGCTGGAGAGGATCGAATACTTACTGGACAACCGTCTGGCACTCTTGGTCATACCCTGGGAAGAAATTCAGCTCTATAGCCCGCAATATAATCCGGCCATGCTGGCACTAGAAGATATGCGCCTGACAAACGACACGCTAATTGCCGTCGTCTTGAAAGTTTACAATGACGGTAGAATTACAGGTAAAATCCGTAGCAACTACGGTACGCCGATAGCCGGAGAGCTGGCTAGTCTTATGGGCGGGGGCGGCCACGATTATGCCAGCGGCTTCAAACTGCCTGACGCCGATCTACAACAGGTCCGCAGTGACGTAATACGACACGCGCTGGAGCTATTAGCATGAAGCTGTACAATACCCTAAGCCAACAACTTGAAACACTTAAGCCCAATGATCCACCGTCTGTCACTATCTATACCTGCGGACCGACGGTCTACGATTATCCGCACATCGGTAACTGGTTTACTTTCATCCGCTATGATTTACTGGTCAGAACTATCAAAGGCGCCGGCCTGGAACCGAAATGGGTCATGAACATAACCGATGTCGGGCATCTGACATCCGATGCCGACGAAGGTGAAGACAAGCTTGAGAAGGGCGCCCGCCGTGAAGGCAAGACTGCTTGGGATATCGCTAAATACTACGGCGATTATTTTACTGACGGATTAAAGCGACTAAACTTTTTTATGCCCTGGCAACTACCCAAAGCCACCGAGCACATAGCCGAACAAATCAATATGGTAAAACAGCTGGAAGCCAAAGGTTATACCTATCAACTGGATGATGGAATTTATTACGATACGGCCAAATTTCCAAATTACAAAAACTTCGCCAGACTTGATTTGGACGAACAGCAAGCCGGCCTGAGAGTCGCCACCAATCCGAACAAACATAACCCGTCAGATTTTGCGCTTTGGAAGTTTTCGCCCAAGGACAAGACGCGCGATATGGAATGGGACAGTCCATGGGGTAAGGGTTTTCCCGGCTGGCACATCGAATGTTCAGCCATGTGCTTAAAATATCTAGGTGAGACCGTAGATATCCACTGTGGCGGCATAGATCACATTCCAATCCATCACACCAATGAAATCGCACAATCCCAAGCCGTAACCGGTAAGCCGCTGGCCAACCTCTGGATGCATACCAATCACATTCTCATAGACGACCAAAAGATATCTAAAAGCCTCGGCAACAGTTTGACACTTGAGCAAATCGAAGAGCGGGGCATCAGCCTGCCAGCCTTCAGGCTTTACGTCATTGAGTCGCATTACCGGAGTCAAAGCAAATTCAGCTGGGAAGGTCTCAAGGCCGCTCAGAACCGTTTGCTAAGATATAAAAACTTCGCGGTTAAGCGTTTCCAAGTCGAACCCGAGGACGCCAAAGATATACCAGCCCCAGATATCCTCAAGCCGATGGAAGAGGACCTGAACACTCCTCTAGCCCTGGCAAGCATTGAAGAATATATAAATCAAATTGAATCGACGCCGGCTAATATCGCCAGCATCAAAGCCGCGATTCAGATTATCGATGACATACTAGGCCTCGACTTAAATTCAACCAAGGATATATCTGATGACCAAAAACGCTTAATCAGCGAGCGAATGCAAGCCAGGACCGATCATGACTGGCAAAAATCCGACGAGTTAAGAGACATACTCGCACAACAGAACATTGGCCTAAACGATTTAAAAGATTATTCCGCCTGGTACTATTTATCTTGAGCTCGCGCCGTAGCCAGGCGTCGCTGCGACATATATTCTAGCACTAAAACTCTAATGCAGGCGGCCAAGGGTATGGCAACCAGACCCCCGAACAGACCGGCAAAGTTGATTCCAATTATAATCGATGCGAATACCAGCAGCGGCGACATGTTAGTCGTATTGGCCTGGATACGTGGCTGGAGTAAGTAGCTTTCCACCTGCATATAAATTATGTAGTAAACCAGTAGAATAAAGGCGGCCGTAACCGAATGAAACAATGCGACCAAGCTTATAATAATCGCACCAATCGTGTGGCCAATCATTGGAATCAAGCCGGCCAGGAACACAATGACCATTAAAGCCACCGGATAGCCGACGTGCAGCAGAAATAGTGGCGGAGCCAAAGCCAGAGCGGCGATCAGAGCCAACAGAACCTGTCCGTTGACATAACCCTTAACGACTGAGTACATGTCTGAAACTACCCGACCGACTAGTTGCGAGTTCTTATCGGGCACAAAATTTTCCTTAGCGGATTTCATCCAACGCGGACCCTCGACCAGCATCATGAACGTCATGGCTAAAACTGTTAGGGTCGCGAATATGCTGCCGGCAATTCCGGTAATTGATGAAAAAGCGTTACCGCTAGCCGATTGGGCTTTTCTGGTTACTTGAGTCGAAAGCGCGTTGACTTCACCTTGTAAATGATGCGAACGAATAAAATGGCCGAGACCGCTGTTCTGATCGTTGACACTTTGCACCAGCTGCGGAGCGGCAGCGATAAACTTTTCGGTCTGATGAACCAACGGCGGAATAATATATGACGCGAATAAGCCAAGCAGTATGACTACTATCAAAAATGAAGCCGTGGTTGCAATCGAGCGGCTACCGCGTCGTTTGCCAGGGATAAGCTTGGCTATTTTTGCAACCGGTGCATTAAGCGCAATCGCTAAAAAGAAGGCTATAAATATCAGCAATATGGCGTGCGTGACCTTAAGTAACGCCGAAATTAGGGCTAAGGTAACAATAACTACGACTATAACCCGTAGTAACGTCCGGTTAGATACTGTTAAATAGACTTCATTAGACGATTCTTTATCCGAATTACGCAAATTCAGCATAGGCTCATTATCTGTTAAGATAGCCTTTTATGCAACGCTGCAATGTAATATTCAACCAGTTTTGGCCCAATAACAGATACATCAAAACTCTCGGCAATAGTCCGACCTGAGCGGGCAAGTGAACGTCGCCGCACCGGATCGGACATTAAACCACTTAGTTTATTTGCCAGTTCAGCTATATCCCCGGCCTTAAACAACGCGTCCGGATTTACGTCTTTAAGTAGTGCCTGATAGCCCGGATTATCCGCCGCAATGACAGCACTGTTGCCATTTGCCATTGCTTCCAATAACACAATACCGAAACTTTCGCCGCTATAACTGGGGAAAATAGCAATATCCGCCGCCTTAAAATAACCGGCCTTAGCGGCTTCGTCTATATAGCCGGCAAATTTAACCTTATCCGTCAGATTATGCCGGTAAACATACTTTTCAAGACGATCCCTCAAAGGGCCGTCACCGGCAATCGTCAGCAAATAGGGCGGTAATTCGTCAGAACCGGATTCTAACTGCTGAATTGCCTTAAGCAAGTCCAGGCAACCCTTGCGCTTGACTAGCCGCCCGAAAAATAACAGGTTTAAGATCTTCGGTTCGGTCTTTTTCGTTGCCGAAGCGAATTTTTGAAAATTAAAAGCGTTGCCAACGACCACCGGATCAATTTTGTATATATCCCTGCACATAGCCGCCGCCGGTTGACTGACAGCAATAACTTGATCGAACCGGCCGATAGTTTTAGAAGATAGATAACCCAGCAATCGGCCGCCGATATTAGCAATCCGGCTATACGGCGCCACATGAAACGTCCCAACGACCGCAGTGTCTTTAGCTGCCCACTCAATCAGCCGGCCGCCGAAAAAAGGACTGTAGGGCATTTGGATATGCAAGACATCAAAATCGATTTTTCCCAACTCGTCACTCAGTTTGTGTGAACTTACCGTTAAAGGCACCGACAAGCTGTTGCCGTTAAACTTAAGACGAACATTCTTGGATATGTCATGTAAATTATTAAGTCGTCTTTTATTAGTCTGTCCGCATATATAGTGTACTTCGTGGTCCTGTTTGCTGAGCCATTGACCGATGCTTAGAACGTATTGCTGAACCCCGTCATTCGTATCCAGCGAATCGTCGAGCATCAGACCGATGACCAGTCGCTTAGCGCCGTTTTTGGTCCAGTGCCCTGGCATAAACATCCTCGTACTGTGCCGTAATATTAAAAAAAGAATAGTTGCTTACATAATCTTTCGCCCAAGACAGCCATAAGCTTCTTATACGTTCATCGTACAGCATCAATTCAAGACGCCTAGTGAACTCAAGCGTATCTTTCGGATTGACGATCGATAACTGTCCGCTATCTTTCATAAGCGCAGCATAACCACCATTATTACCGGCAACCGCAACCGTCGCGGTCGCCATTGCCTCTAACAACACTATCCCGAAGCTTTCACCGTATAGCGCCGGCGAACAAAACAAGTCAGACTCCCTGAGAAGCTGAAGTTTAGTGTCGTCGTCAACAAAACCTTTAAAGTCGATGCTTGAATTAAGTCCAAGCTCCAAACTCAGTCTTTTAAGCATTGTCATGTCTGGGCCATCACCAGCTATAACCAACCTGACGTCTGGATGTTTCGTTTTTAGCAAGCTAAATGCTTTGAGCAGATACTTAACGCCTTTTCTTTTTTCCAGTCTACCGACATACAATATGGTTTTAGAATTATGAACCTGACTATGTTTAGACGGTGTATAAAAACCAAGGTCGATGGCATTGGGAATAATATCAATCGGCGAATCACTCAAACTGCGCACGTATCCGGCAGCCGCGTCAGATACCGCTGTAAAAGCATCGAGGTACTTCAGGATCGAAAGAGCGTAGGGCGTCACGACCTTAACGACAGAACGACTGACGATAGTTTCCGGCACAACGGCGTGAAATGTAGCGATATTAACCGACTTCGAACGGCTCAATATCTGGCGACTGACGACCGGCACCCAAGGCTCATGAAAATGAATAATATCAAAGTTGTATTTACTTAAAATCTTTTCGATTTGCTCGCTATCTATCGCTACGCTTATTTGTAGCGACGTATGGGTCGGTGATTTAAATTCGGTACCGGTACCCAGAAAAATGATTCCATCCTCATCTAAATGCAAAGTTTGGTCAATGTCTCTAGGCTGCGGGGTAAGTATATATACTTCGTGCCCCCGTTGTATAAGGCCGTGCCTTAGGTTTTTTATGATCTCAAAGACACCGCCGGCTCGTCCTACGTTATAAGGACAAACCAGCGCGATCTTCATTTTAAGCTCCGGATTTTACGGCTTAAGTCTTTAGGCACCATTACGCTGGCAGCTTTTTTATCCGCAATAACCGTCGGGGCGTGATTGGTCGCACTAATCAACGATTGCGTAAAATCTTCATAAATCACTCTCAGGTGCTGCTCAACTTTAGCATTATCCAGGAAATGATCATTAACGGTTGCAACGTGCCAAAGCGGAACAGCTATCTGCTGGCTACAATTCGAAAAAGTCAGCAGATCGATAGTCGTCAACATATAGGTTCGCACGTCGTTCATTTGCCATAAGCCGACTTCAATATCCAACAAGTACTTAAGCTGCTCATTCGACTCTACACTATTAAATTTATGCTTAGCATTATGCGATTTTGCATATACCAAATTAAGCATTAAACGATTTAGTGCCAAGTGCCGGAACATAAAAGAGTTAAAACGCCCGGACAGTAACCTGGCACTGTTTAAATAAAAGTAATACCTGGTTTTAGAAAAATTTAAATCTTCGTGGTCCGCAAAACCGACTAAAGACACTACCAGCTTAACGTTTTTCTGCAATTCGGGATTGCGCTGCAGCATTCGCGTTACAATCACGAAACCATAACTCATGCCGACGATAATCACACGCTTACGTCTATATTTTAATTTAATAAACGATGCCAGATAGTCGGCAAAATTATCCAGTGTCGGTTTTTTGCCTATCTTATAAAAACTGTCCATGCCACCGAACCCAGGCAAATCAGGCATCGTGACATTACCAAAGCCATGTAATACCTGAGCCAAACCCCACCATCTTTCCAGACTGGAGTGATGTCCGTAAATGAAAAGTATTTCCTGGGCGTTTTTTCGTTTTGAGCGTAAGCTTAACATGCGTCCCTTAAGGCCGTTCATATTCAATGACTCGATGTACTGGGAGGGACTGGTTTTAGTAGCAGGCATAAAAAAATCTAATCTCTAATAATGTCAACTCAACTGTAGTTTATTTTCATCTGTTAGGCAAGCTTTCTAAAGAGTAAATAAAATACACTTTACGCTTATGCTAAAATAAAAATAAGAAAGAGGGTAATCCTATGAACTACTTGGCAGCATTATTTAATTTGAATCAACCACAGCACTATGTGCACTGGTCGATATTCACGGTATCAATCGCTAATCTAATCGTCATTGCCACGATGATTGTTATTTTTGGTTTGGCTTTATTATTACCATTCCCGAAAGCAAAAGACACTAAACCCTATGAACCGGTTGACCATCATCTAGACACGGACGGGGATCCGGAAATGTGGACTTATAAAATACGACATTTTCTGATGCGTATCCTGCCACCCAAAAAACTTATTCCCGACCGGCAACCGACTTACGTCGCTTCCTGGATATATGTTTTCGGTGTTGCGACGCTTGCCGCTCTGGGCGTACTTATACTATCGGGCATAGTTTTGGCGATCGGCGGCGTTAGCTGGTGGCACGAAAGTTCGCTCGGACATTTCGTCAACAGCATCCATCTATGGAGCGTCGAGCTATTTATGGCCTTTATGGTTATACATTTATGGGGCAAGTTCTGGATGGCTGCCTGGCGGGGAAAGCGCGCTTTGACCTGGATGCTTGGCGTTGCCGCGTTTGCCGTCTCGATTCTTGAAGCTTTCACCGGCTATTTATCACAGCAAAACTTTGATTCGCAATGGATTGCAACCAACGGTAAGGATGCCATCAATGCCACCGGGCTAGGATCATTCTTTAACTTAATGAACTTCGGCCAGATGATCGCCTGGCACATAGTCGTAATTCCTCTAGTATTAGTTTTGGTCGTTGCGGTACATATAATCATGGTTCGTGTCAGAGGAGTGTCGCATCCGATTCAAACGGCTAAAGATAAGGCCTCTAAACGAGCCTTGAAAGCAGCCGACGCCGCCGAATGGAAAGGTTCAAGCCGTAAGTACGACATAATTAAGGAAGGTACTATTGCAACCATTATCGTGCTACTACTGGTTTTGGGCCTGGCCAGCGCCTTATCTTCACCGGACGATCCACCGGTTACGGTGCAAACATGGGCCAAATTAGCCCCGGCCGACTTTATGGCTACGACCGCCAGTGAATTGGCCGGTACCAGCGAGACCGCCAATTATGGAGCTCCGTACAATAACGGCACTCATAACGTTCAAACCCTTGGTGTTTCCTGGCAATTACTGGGCGGCGTCAGGCAACATATCGACCCGGCACAAACCTTCGTAATAAACCCGCTGGAAAAAACCAACAACGGCAATGTAGTGCTCACTAAAGCACTGAATCAATATAAGCAGGCGACACCAGCTCAGCAAAAAACGTGGGCCAATAACTATGTAAGCGCCATTAGCAATACGAGCATTAATTTCAAGAACGGAACACCAATCGTTCCGAAAGCCAATGACGGACCGGTTCCGATACTCGTAAACAACGAGTTAAGCTTAGCGCAAAACGGCGCGATTGACGCTGCCTTGCTAGCACAAACTCCATTTTACGGCACCAACTACACCAAACCGTTACTGTTCATTGAAGACGGCAATTACTTTTCCTCTCTGGCGCAGAAAAACCATCTAACCGGCAGTCAATGGGGTGTTATGAATGAAACCGGCTCCTATCCTGGACAGCCATGGCTCTGGCTATACACACTGTGGTATCAGATACCGTCGTTCAGCGCATCGGCCAACGTCGACCTAATCGCAATCTATTTAACCGGACTTGGCACCTTGCTCCTTCTGCTCGTACCGTTCATTCCAGGACTTCGAGACATTCCAAGAATCGTACCAATCTACAAACTTGTATGGCGACAGTGGTACAAACGCAGCAAAGTATAAAAAGAGATATTACAACTTATAATAACAACTTATAATATCTTATTGTATTATAGTCCTATTTATTATAATGTTAGTTTATGTCCGAACGGTCTTTCCCTCTAAAGTTTCGCACGATAGAACGGTTTGACGGTTCAAGGTGGCGTCAATTCGAAAGCAAAGATAACATATTCTACCTAACCAGCATGGGTAGGCACCTGCTCGCTTCGGAAAAAATCGCAAAACTACTAAATTCATATGCCCAAGATTATTTAAATAATCCAAATCAAGATGGCAATACACGACGTTTTTTAGCAGAAGGAACTGATGCTAGAGTTTATACAGCCGGGGAAAGATTAGTTATAAAGGAATCTAAAAGTGATGGTAATTCGCTTTGGCGATCAATAGAAAGAATGGATCGCTTAATAGATTCCGTGCAACAATATTGTCCAAGATGGATAGATATACCGGAACATTACGGCATTATGGTACCTAAGTCAGATACATCAAAAGCATTCATGCTAATTGAAAAGATTGATCATGGCGTCACAGCGGGTGACATTATGACATTAGACGATCCATGCCAGTCTAGAATCGCCAATGGAAAACTTAATCCGGAGTCAATAAAAAATTTTGGTCCAATTGACGACTATCTGAAAGATGAAGTTCAAAATCGTTACTCTGATTTACTCGTCTTGCTACGACAAGCTTTAATATCTGAGTATTTAAGCCCCGACGAATACTTGCCTGACATTGATCATAACCCTTATAACATTGTATTAGAAAAGCTAGTAACTCCAATCGCTAAAAGTTCGCTTAGATATTGGATTATCGACCAATAGGCCAAAAATATACTTAATTTTACAATTAATAGTGATCTTGTAATATAATATTATTGATGGAAAATACAAATAAGTGCGAGGGATGCCCGGTTGTTATGGATCTAAATCACGAGCTTTGGAAGCTGAGCTTCGCCCGACGAACCGGCAATTTAACCATTTTAAATAGTAACTCAATAACTCAAGCTGAAGCCGATATCGCCTTAAAAATTGACACATTAAAGTCTAACTGTGACGGCTTTAAAGCAAGCGGCTGGTTTAAGCCCCGCTGCCAAAGTATTAATTTAAAAAGGGTAACCGGTTAAAGCAGTGGAAGCTAAAGACTTAGAGATCGTACGCATTCGGGATTTTAGCGATGACGTATTTGAATCATATAGAAATTTAGCGAAATCTCCGAATGACACAGATTACGCTGAGATTAGTGAAGAAGGTTTTAAAGAAAACCTGAATG
>JAJYKI010000023.1 GCA_021788675.1 bacterium
CAAGGTTATCGATCAAGCCGCTAAACAAATCATAGATACGGCATTACGTACCGGTGCAACACTGGCCGGACCGATTCCTTTGCCGACCCGAAAGTCCGTCTTCACTGTCATCAAAAGCCCTCACGTTTACAAGAAAAGCCGTGAACAGTTTGAGATGCGTGTCCACAAGCGTCTAATTGACGTGTTTGAACCGACGCCAAAAACGATCGACAGTTTGATGAATCTATCGCTGCCGGCCGGTTGTGACGTCGAAATCAAAATGTAATTGTTAAAGTATTATTTGCAACATATTGACAGGTAATAGTTTAGTTGTTACTCTATTATGGTATCTTAAGACATTATCTTGGTATCCAGCGTAGGTCTTAACTGCTATAACAGATTAGGAAACCGCCCGGTACCAAGCATTTTAATGTCAATCCCACTTTTTTAGCGGGTTAAGTAAAAAGATAATAACGTAAATAAAGGTTGCCCCATGAAGGCTTTAATCACTCGAAAACTTGGAATGACATCAGTTATTAGCGAAGACGGCAGCGTCCAGGCAATAACCTTGCTCAGCGTGGATAAAAACGTTATCGTCGGCAAGCGCACTGCAGAAGTTGACGGATATTCAGCTAACATTCTTGGCGCTGGTACTTCCAAGAAAATCAGTAAGCCTTTAAGCGGTATCGTTAAAGCCGCTAAAGCGACTCCGAAAATGATTAAGGAAATTCGTCTTAATGGTACTGAAGATGATCTTAACGTCGGCGATGAAATCAAAGCCGACGTTTTTAGTGTCGGCGACATCGTATCGGTCAGTGGCACATCAAAAGGAAAAGGCTGGGCCGGAACTATTAAACGACATAATTTTCACCGGGGACGTAAGACACACGGCGGCCGTAGCTACCGACGAGTTGGTTCAATCGGCTCAATGTACCCGCAGCACATTCTTAAAGGTAAGCGTATGGCCGGCAGAATGGGTCATGAACAGGTCACCACACATGGACTTAAAGTCGCTATGGTCAACGCTGAAACCAACGTTATCGGTGTAGCCGGAACGGTTCCAGGACCACGCAAGTCCGTAGTCATCGTTAAGGAGTCCAAGTGATGGCTGTAGAGACATATACCAAAGCCGGGGCTAAAGCGTCTAGCGCTGCCAAACTTAACCAATCGATCTTTCAAGTTAAGGAAATCAATCATGAACTGTTAAGACAAGCCTATGAAGCTTATCTGGCCAATGGCAGAATCAACCTCTCAGTTACTAAGACAAGAGGCTTGGTCAGTGGTGGCGGTAAAAAACCGTGGCGGCAAAAAGGAACCGGCCGAGCCCGTGTTGGTTCAAGCCGAACCCCTCTATGGCGCGGCGGCGGTATCGTATTCGGTCCGACCGGACTTGAGAATTATGCCAAGAAAATCAACGTCAAAGCCAAACATAACGCCATCCGACAGGCTTTGAGTATCGCCAATAGCGAAAACCGCCTAAAAGTAATCGATAGTATTGAACTTAAGGAAGGCAAGACACAAGAGCTGGCCAAACTATTAGCTAAAATTGAGGCCGGTGGTTACGTCTTAATCGTTACCGATACAATTGATGACAAACTTAAGCGTGCCGCTGCCAATCTTAGTGATGTTAAAGTAATTCAGCCTAAGTATTTAAATGTTGCCAGACTGCTAGATAGTGACACGGTGGTTATTGCCGCCCCAGCTATCAGCGTGATTGAGGACTGGCTAAAGGTTACGAACAAAAAGGAGTCTAAGTAATGGAACTTAAGCACATGACTCTTAAACCACGTCTGAGCGAAAAGACATATAAACTAAGCAATGCCAGGGTTTATGTGATTGATGTTCCTACCGGCGCCAATAAAATGAGCGTCAAAGAAGCGATTGAAATTCAGTACAACGTTAAAGTCGTTAAGATTAATATCGCCAACATTGCCGGTAAAGCTAAGCGTACGATCGTCAAAAACGGACGCCGCGTCTATAAAGGCCAAAATAGCGACTTTGCTAAGGCTTATGTGACCTTAGCTGAAAACAATAGCTTACCTTTCTTTGAGGCTATCGAAGAAGAAGAGCAGCAGGCTGCCAAACTACAGGAAGAAGTCGAAAAGCAGCAGGCTAAAGAAGCCAAAAAAGAAGACAAGCCGAAGCGCCTGATCGGCCGCCGGACTAAAGCCGACAAGGAGACCGCATAATGGCTATCACTACCTATAAACCGACTACGAACGGCCGCCGTGGCATGATGAGCCAGGACAGTTCGATGATCACTACCAAAACAACCGTCCCAAGCCTGACAAAAGCTGTCAAGCGTAATAAAGGCCGTAATAACAGCGGCCGCATCACTACCCGCCATAAGGGCGGTGGAAGCCGTAAATTATACCGCAGCATAAGCTTCAGCCTGCCTGAAGATTTCAGTGGAGTGATTGAGCATATTGAATATGATCCGTTTCGTTCTGCTCGAATCGCCCGGGTTAAAGGCAATGACAATAAATACCGCTACGTTCTAGCCGCTCAAGGCATGCAACCGGGACAAACCATTCATAACGGCCAGGAAGTCGCCGTCGAAAACGGTAACCGCATGCCACTCAAGAATATACCGGTCGGTAGTGTTATTCATGCTATTGAGATGACTCCGGGGCGCGGCGCGCAACTGGTACGCAGCGCAGGTGCTTCAGCTCAGCTAATCGCCAAAGACGAAGTTAACGCACAAGTTAAACTGCCAAGCGGTGAAGTTCGTGTAGTACGACTGGAATGCAGCGCCAGCCTTGGCGTAATCGGCAACGAACAGCACCAGAACATATCCATCGGTAAAGCCGGACGCAATCGACGCCGCGGCATCCGCCCGACCGTCCGGGGTGTCGTAATGAATGCAGTCGATCACCCGCATGGTGGTGGTGACGGCGGTAGGCACCGCATGGCTAAAGCACCAAGAACACCTTGGGGCCAAAAGACGCTTGGTTTGAAGACCAGACGCAATAAATCGACGGATAAATATATCGTACGCAGCCGTCATGCCAGCAAGAGGAAATAACATGAGACTACTATCTAATCAAGCAGTATCAAAAATAAGCAACCGTTTGGTAACGGAGGTTAATTAAATGAGCCGATCTCTTAAAAAAGGACCGTTTATAGATTTTAAGCTGGCCAAAAAGATTAATGCGCTTGGTCCGGAAGATCGCACAATCATTAAAACCTGGGCCAGAGCCAGTACTATCGCTCCGGAATTTGTCGGCCGAACTATAGCCGTGCATAACGGGCGCGTTCACGTGCCGGTATTTATTACTGAGAATATGGTTGGCCATAAACTGGGAGAATTCAGCCCAACCCGGAAGTTTAAGAGCCACGGCGGTAAGTTAGCTAAGGCGGCAAAGGATTAATATTATGCCAGTACAAGCAATTGCTAAAGGAGTCAGAATCAGCCCTCGCAAAGTCAGTGTGGTTGCGGCACTGGTTCGCGGCCGCAGCGTTGATGATGCCATAACTATACTTGAACATACACCCAGACGGAGCGCTATAGCCGTTAAAAAAGCCATCATGAGCGCTCGGGCCAATGCCGATTATAACCACAACTTTAAACCGGCATCATTAAGAATTGTAGAAATCAGCGTTACTCCCGGACCTCGCCTCAAGCGATTTCGGCCTGCCGCACGCGGTAGCGCTTTACCGTTCCAAAAGAAAAGCTCACATATTCGCGTAGTCGTTGACGGAGAACAAAGACCGTCTAAGACTAAAATCAAGCCTGTAAGTAATGACAAGGTAGCTAATAAAGAAGCAAAGGAGACCGCATAATGGGCCAAAAAGTTAATCCTATCAGCATGCGGCTTCAGGTCAATAAGGAATGGTCCAGCCGTTGGTTTGCGGGCAAGCGCTCTTATGCCGCTTACCTTGAGGACGATATTAAAGTCAGACGTCTGATCCAAAACAAACTTGGCAGCCGGGCAGCGATTAATCGCGTCGAGATCAGCCGCACGCCAAATCTTGTCACTGTTACCATTAATACCGCTAAAGCCGGTGTAGTTATCGGGCGCGGTGGAACCGGAGCTCAAGAACTTAAAGACGATATCGAGAAGATATATAAGACTCCTACCCGGGTTAATATCGAAGAGATAAAGAAACCTGAACTATACGCCAAACTGGTAGCCGAGAATATTGCCCATCAATTAGAGCGACGCATGAGTTTCAGGCGTGCAATCAAGTCGGCCAGTGCGGCTACTATGCGAGCCGGTGCCAAAGGCATCAGGATCGAAGTATCCGGACGCTTAAACGGGGCCGAGATGAGCCGTCGCGAAAAAGAAGTCGCCGGTTCAGTACCACTGCATACCATCCGCGCCGACATCGATTACGCCTACGTTCCGGCTCATACCGCCGCCGGCATTATCGGAGTTAAAGTCTGGGTCTACAAAGGCGAGGTAATCTAAAATGTTAATTCCATCAAGAACTAAGTTCCGTAAGGTTCGCAAAGGTCGTATTAACGGCGTTGCGACCGCCGGAAATTATATCGCTTACGGTGACTATGCGTTACAGGCCCAGGGTCACGAGCGCATCACCTCAAGGCAAATTGAAGCCTCCCGTCAAGCTATGACCAGGTATATAAAGCGTGGCGGTAAAATCTGGATCCGTATCTTCCCGCATACGCCTGTCACAAGAAAGCCGCAAGACGTAAAAATGGGTAGCGGCAAAGGTAATCCCGAGTTTTTTGTCGCCAAAGTCAAACCCGGCACTATTTTGTTCGAGATGCAAGGTGTCAGCGAAGAAACCGCGCGTGAAGCCATGCGTTTAGCGGCTCATAAACTTCCAGTCAAAACCAAGTTCTTAGTCAGGGAGGAGGCATAGTATGAAACTTTCAGACATCCGCAAACTATCAACCAACGATCTGACCAAAGAGAGTGTTAAGTTACGTGATGAGATTGTAGAACTAAAGCGAAGCACGGTGATGGGCGAAAACCATAATGTCCGGCTGGTAAGAAATAAGCGCAAGGACCTGGCCCGAGTACTGACCGTCCTGAGCGAACAACTGGCAAAGGAGAAACTGTAATGCCTAAGACAATTATTGGTACCGTTAGCTCTAATGCCGGAGACAAGACAATCGTCGTTAAAGTAGAAACTCGCAAAACCCATCCGCTTTATCGCAAGCAATATAAGGAAACTACCAAATTTATGGCTCACGATGAAAAAAACGAAGCCAAGGTCGGCGATAAAGTCGAAATCGTGGAATGTCGCCCATTAAGCGCACGTAAGCACTTCCAGTTAAATAAAATCCTGGAGAAACCGGCTTTAAGAGAAGAGGAGTTGGCGCATATTAAGGCTGAGCCACCTAAGACCAAAGCCGCCGAGGAGAAGACCGAATGATTCAACAGGAAACTAGATTAAGCGTAGCCGACAACAGCGGCGCTAAAGAGATCCTTTGTATCCGCGTACTAGGCGGCACCAGACGTCGTTATGCTCGGGTCGGCGATATCATAGTCGCAACCGTTAAAGACGCCAATCCTAACGGTACCGTTAAGAAGAAAAGTGTCGTCAAAGCTGTTATCGTTAGAACCAAAGGCCAAATCCGCCGCAAAGACGGATCGACCATCAAATTTGATGAAAACGCAGCTGTTTTGATCGGTGACGATAAAAACCCAAGGGCAACCCGTATTTTCGGGCCGGTACCAAGGGAATTGCGTGAAATGGGTTACGCCAAGATTATCAGCTTGGCTCCGGAGGTACTTTAATCATGAATAAAATGTACAAGATTAAACTTTCTAAGGGCGACACCGTAATCGTAAGAAGTGGTAAGTATAAAGGTAAGACCGGTAAAGTCTTATCGACTTCGCCAAGCAACAATACCGTTACGGTTGAAGGTGTTAACGTGGTTAAAAAACACCAGAAGCCAAATAATAGCTACCCGCAAGGCGGCATCATAGATATCACCAAACCGATTAGCGTATCCAAGGTCGGCATATATGACCCATCAACCAAGCAGGCCAGCCGGATCAAGCTTAAAACAAACGCCGACGGCACAAAAACCAGACTGTTTGCGAAAAGCGGCAAGGAGATTAAGTAATGGCCAGTAAACCTAAGACACCGACAAGCACAAAGCCGCGCTTAAGCGAGCTATACAAGTCTACGTTCATAAGCGAACTTGAAAAAGAACTTCAGCTTAGCAATGTCAACATGGTACCGAAACTTGAGAAAATCGTTGTTAATATCGGGCTGGGTAAAGCCAAGGACGATAAACGCTTAATGGAAGTTGCGACTAATACTTTGCGTAAAATAACCGGTCAACAACCGGTCGAAACAACTGCCCGGATGTCAATTGCCAGTTTCAAGCTTCGTGAGGGCAATAAGATCGGGCTTAAAGTTACGCTGCGCAATGACCGGATGTATGAATTCATGGACCGCATCATTAACATCGTACTGCCACGACTAAGAGACTTTCATGGTGTCAGCAACAAGGCCTTTGACAAGCAAGGTAATTATTCATTGGGCTTTACCGATCAAAGTGTATTCCCTGAACTTAGTTTTGAAGAGACCACCACAGCTCACGGGCTGCAGATAAATTTTGTAATTAAAGCGGCTAAGCCGGAGCATGCCAAAGCGCTACTCAGCAAATTCGGTATGCCGTTTGCCAAGGAGAACAAGTAATGGCTAAAAAATCGATAGTTGTTCGCGACGAAAAGCGTCGACAGATGATTGAGCGTTATGCCGCCAAACGCGCCGAACTGAAACAGCTTGGCGACTATGAAGGGCTGGCAAAATTACCACGTAACAGTTCCAGGACCAGATTGACTAATCGCTGTGTCGAAACTAACCGTCCACGTGGCTACATGCGCCAGTTCGGTCTAAGCCGCATCAGTTTTCGTGAACATGCCAGCCGGGGCGAAATACCGGGCGTAACTAAGTCAAGTTGGTAGAAAGGAGATAGGTATATACATATGAGTTTAGTTTCAACCGATCCGATCGCCGACATGCTTGCCCGTATTCGCAACGCCCTTGCTGTCAATAAATATGAAGTCTATCTACCTCATTCCAATGCCAAGGAAGCAGTCGCTAAGATACTGGCCGAGACCGATTTTATCAGCGGCGTAGACGTAGATACGACGGACAACAAAAAAACTTTGCGTTTAACGTTGGCACAAGACGGACAAAATGCCCGTATTACTGAAATCGTCAGATTAAGTCGTCCGGGACGTCGCGCCTATGCCAAAGCCAAAGAAATTCCAGTCGTCAAACGTGGTCGCGGTATCGTCATCGTCAGTACCTCCAAGGGAATAATGAGCGGTCAAGACGCCAAGAAAAATCAAATTGGCGGCGAATTAATTTGTAAGGTTTATTAAGGATAAGCACATGAGTCGAGTCGGTAAATCACCAATCACAATACCAGCAGGCGTCAGCGTTAATATTACAGATAATGACGTTGTTGTCAGTGGCAGCAAAGGCAACCTTACACAACCGGTTTTGGAAGGAATCACTATCAAGCAGGAAGATAACCAGATTTTGGTCTCCCGCACAGATGACGAGCCAAAACACCGGGCCAATCATGGATTAATGCGCACATTAATTTTTAATATGGTTACCGGGGTAAGCCAGGGTTTCACTAAAAAGCTTGAAGTCAACGGCGTAGGCTACCGCGTACAACTTCAAGGCAACGGTTTGAAATTTAACCTCGGCTACTCTCATGAAATTAACTTCACGTTACCCGAAGGTATTACGGCCAGCGTTGAGCAGAACGTTATTACCATCTCCGGTTTCGATAAACAACGCGTCGGACAAATTGCCAGCGACATCCGCGAACTGAGAAAGCCTGAACCATACAAGGGTAAGGGTATAAAATATGAAAATGAGTATATAATCCGCAAGAGTGGAAAGAGCGGTAAGGAAAAGTAGTATGAACAGACTTGAACATGTTAAGAAGAATATGTTACAGCGCAAACGCCGCGTTCGATCGGTAATTCAAGGTACGCCCGAGCGACCAAGACTCAGCGTTCACATTTCCAACAACCATATAACCGCTCAGATTATTAACGATCAAACCGGCAAGACTTTGGTTTACGTTTCGACTATCGGTCGTAAAAGCGAAGGCTCAATGACTGACAAGGCTGCTTTGATCGGTAAAGAAGTTGCTAAAAAGGCCAAAGCCGCTAAAATTAACCAAGTCGTGTTAGATCGAGGTTCAAAGCTTTACCACGGTAGAGTTAAGAAACTGGCCGAAACAGCTAGACAAGAAGGATTGGAGTTCTAATGACTGATTCCGTTAAAACCGAACCAGCTACGATGCGTCCAAGACGCGGTGAAATTGTGGAAGAAAAGCAATTTGATGAGCGCACGCTTAATATTGACAGAGTAGCCCGAGTAGTCAGGGGCGGTCGGCGTTTTCGCTTCCGAGCTCTAGTAGCGGTTGGCGATCATAAAGGTCACGTCGGCATCGGCATCGCCAAAGGGGCAGATGTAACTGCAGCCGTTACTAAAGCTAACGAAGTTGCCAAGAAAAACATGATTAACGTAGCTATGTATAAGGGTACTATTCCGCATGAAGTTGAAGCCAAAGTCGGGGGCGTAAAATTACTACTTATGCCTGCCAGTCAGGGCACCGGATTAATCGCCGGAGGGGTCGTACGCAGCATTTTGGAAGTTGCCGGAATTAGTAACGTCTTAAGCAAGTCGATGGGCTCATCCAATAAGACCAATACTGCATACACCACCATAGAAGCACTTAATCAGTTAAAGCCGGCTAAGCAATGGGTGACAACCAACGCTGCAGCCAAAGCTAAAAAGGTAAAATAGTATGAAATTTAACGAACTGAGCATTAATAGGCAAAAATCCGCCAAGCGCGTTGGGCGCGGCATCTCATCCGGACAAGGAAAAACAGCCGGACGAGGTACTAAAGGTCAGAAAGCCCGGGCCGGATCATCCAAGCGACCAGGTTTTCTTGGTGGACAAAATCCGCTAATGCAACAACTGCCGAAGCTACCGGGCTTTAGAAGCCATAAAGTCAGCCCAACAAACGTATTCACCGACCAGATTGATGATCTTAATCTTAGTAAGATCACGGCTGTCGAATTAAGTGCGGCCAAGCTTATCAGCAGTCCTTATGTTAGCGTTAAATTATTGTACAGAGGCGATTTAACTAAAAAAGTTAATGTCAGCCTGCCCAAAGCTTCTAAAAAAGCTATCGAGGCAATTCAACAGGCCGGCGGTAGTTTTTCGACAACTGAAGTCATAGCCAGGCCGGCTAAAGCCAAGCCATCCAAAAACGACTAGATAAAAACCGCAAAAAAGAAATGACATGGGCA
>JAJYKI010000024.1 GCA_021788675.1 bacterium
TGGCTCAGGTTCATCTACTACCAAAGCGCCCATGGTCATAGCCGTGCCGGCTATGCTGGAAGCGTTTTGTAATACTTCCCTGGTAACCCTGGCCGGGTCAATTACACCGGAGGCTTTCATATCAACTAAGCCATTTGGATTATTGACATCAACGCCGGTGCCGGTTTTGCTATCCTTAACTTTTGGCAGCCATTCGTCGGCGTTAAGCCCGGAATTGGTTAATAGGATCCGGAATGGTTGTTCCAAACTGCGAAGCAGGATTTGTTTACCGGCATTAACGGAATCATCCTCCTTCGGGTCGATTTTAACGGCGGACTGAAGATTAATCAGGGTAACACCTCCACCCGGTACGATACCTTCGCTTAGAGCCGCTTTAACGGCAGCCACGGCATCGTCGACCCTGAATTTCTTTTCTTCGATTTCAGTCTCAGTCGCACCACCGACTTTAATGACGGCCACTTTACCGCTGAGTGCAGCCCGTCGCTTTTCAAGATTCTCCCGGTCGTACTCGCTGCTTGACTGGTCAATCTGAGCGTTGATCTGTTTAATCCTAGCGTCAACCTCAACCTGATTGCCGTTACCTTCGATGATCGTCGTTTCGTCCTTAGTGACAATAACCTTTCGAGCTGAGCCAACGACATCCAAATCCACATTTTCAAACGTCATGCCACGATCTTCGGTAATAACTTCCGCGCCCGTTAAAATGGCAATGTCGTTTAAGATATCCTTGCGCCTGTCGCCGAATGCCGGAGCCTTTATAGCAACAGTGTTAAATACACCTTTGAGGCGATTGAGCACCAGCGTTCCAAGAGCTTCGCCTTCGACATCTTCGGCTATTAAGACGAGGTCTTTCTTGCCGCTCTGCGCCAGCTTCTCAAGCAAAGGTAAAAATTCCTGGATTGAGCTTATTTTCTTATCGGTAATAACGATCGCCGGCTTGTCGTAAACCGCCTCCATACGGGTTGTGTCAGTCACCATGTAAGCACTGACAAAACCGCGGTCAAACGTAAAACCTTCAACGACTTCTTTTTCGAGCATTAAGCCTTGGCCTTCCTCGACCGTGACAACTCCGTCTTTACCGACCGCATCCATAACGTCAGCTATAAGCGCCCCGATATCCGGGTCGCCGGCAGATATCGTAGCCACCTCGGCTACTCGGCTCTTCTTACCCTGAATATCTTCAGCCATGGTATTCAGTTTGGCTATAACTTCGTGTGCAGCCGTTTCAAGCCCTTTACGTAGCAACATTGGGTTGTGACCGGCCGCAATTAGCTTGTTGGCCTCATTAAGAATGTGGTAAGTCAAAACCGTTACTGTCGTAGTGCCATCGCCAGCAACATCATTCATTTTGCTGGCCGCTTGCTTAATAAGCTCGGCGCCGACTTTTTGGCCGAGCGTCTCGTCGTCTACATCCGCCAACTCAACACTCTTGGCTACTGTTACGCCGTCGTGTGTAACTGTCGGATTACCATAAGACTTGTTAATGACGACATTGCGACCTTTCGGGCCCATAGTCGTCTTTACAGCGTTATACAAAATGGTTGCACCAGCTAATACTCTTCGCCTGGCGTCTTCGTCATAAAATACTTTTTTGGCCATTGTCTTCTCCTATTTAACAGTCGCTAATATGTCTTCTTCTTTAACAATAACGTAGTCTTCGTCTCCGACTTTGACATCGGTAGTGCTATAACTCTTGTAAACAATCCTGTCGCCAACCTTAACTTGCTTAACGTCCTTGCCGACGGCTAATATTTTGGCGGTCTTTGGTTTTTCGGTAGCATTGTCCGGCAAATAAAGTCCGCTGGCAGTCTTGGTAGTTGCCTCTTCAGCCTGTGCCACTACGTATTCTGACAACGGTTCTAGTGGGCTGCTCATTACTTAATCCTCCTTATTAGCTATTGATCGTTAGCACTATTAATGCCTGAGTGCTAACTACTAGCACTCAATATAATGGACTGCCAAAACTCATGTCAAGTATTCTTAGTGGGTTTTAGAGCGGTTAGTCTTTTTTGGTGTAGCGGTACAAGCGTCATCGTAATCGCCACTTAGGGCAAGAACCCAAGTATCAAGCTTAAAACTATAGTAGCTTAATAAGACCTGCCGACACCTATTAGATGACTTGGCCAGACCGTATCGCTTAAAAATCTTCCGGCAACACTTTCATATATACCGTTAATGTAATCCGATTTGGATAGATTTCCGGCTAATTTCTGCTGCGCACAAAGCTCGTCAAGATAAGGATTTATGATCAGTTCCTCTACGGAACGCCTTAAGCTAACGCTTGTCAATCCATACAGCATACCAACACCAAACAGTTCAGTATCCTGCCGGTCCTGCGTATTGACAATTAACGACTTGACTAGCTTTTCTATGTCAGCCCAGGCCTGTTGCCCTCCCCTATCGGCGTCAGTTACATTAAAAATAAGGTTTTCGGTATCTATGATCCCGATTGTTCCTTTCGGAGTTTTGGCATAGTTTTTAATTTGACCATCCGGATGGAATACGCCATTGGCATTAATTCGAGCCTGCAACTTTGCGATTTCTTGTACCGATGCATTATTGCGTAAAGCGGTTTCGGACGTAGCCTCATCAACTACACGACGACCGACAACCCATCTATCCCTATCAAGACTGGTTAGGTCATTGCGTTTTTTAGTCACCACTACATAGCTTTCGGTCAGTTCGGCCGGGAATACTCCTATAGGCTCGAATGTTTCAACGCCTAGCTCTTGAAGCACTAAATAACCAAAGACTTCGTGCAAAGCATTGTCTGGTCTCGAAAATGGCTTTAAGGCTATCTGGGTTTTTCTTGGCTTTCCTTTAGGATCAGGTTTATTGTTGTGTCTAAATAAACCGAATCCAACTTCATGCGCCGACCGGCGATGCTCAATCTTTTTGATTACATCAACTTCTACTTCTGAGCCGCGCACAAGCTCGACTTGACTACTTAGTATAGCTGCTTTGCCCAGTTCTAGAACTCTTATATACTCGTGTTTTTTGTCGGCCTCAAAATCTATCAAGACCAATTCAGCCCAAAGTTTTGGCTGATGCGACAGGCTTTCTTGCGGCTCACTGCTGGGTTGAATAGCTTTAAGGGTCATACTCGTATTACTGTGATGTTTTTAATGGCGGTACAACTGACAAATAAATATCGTCGCTGGAATTATCCGGTCCATTATGCTGTATCGCAATATCGGATAGCTTAATACCGAAAGCGTTTTTATCTAGTTTTTTTATTTTATTGATAAATTCTGTTGCATCTTGTTTCAACTTTTTCATGTAAGCTTCTTGATAAGGACTTGCTTCCAAAGATTTTATTAATAAACGAGCTCCGTCTGTGACACTATAAACACTAAAGTAATCCTCGTTACGAGTTAAAGGTAGTATAGCCTTGTCTCCTAGCTCTTTTTTTACAATTCGCTCAGCGTCTTGATCAGCCGGAGTCGTAAAGTAGAGTCTAGCATTAGTTGCTTTGTCGATAACATCAAAACCGCGTGGCTGCCCACCTTCAATCTTGCCGATATTGTACAGCATATCTACCGGTGTATATCTTTCAGGGTCGGGCTTAATCTCTTCCATTCGAGGTTTATAATAAAAGTGGCGTTCAGAGTTATTCATAATTACTAATATATATTATACTAGCTTTTTAGAGGTTTTGCAAGAACTGATTGGTTCCGTTTTAAGGTCAGATTCTCCCCATAACCTATGGCGTTTAATTGCTAAGTTTTAATGAAACCTTAATAGATTTTGCTAGACTAGTCTAATGCCTACCATTAACTCCAAATTATTGATGTCAGGCGCTGAGTATTTAAGCGTCGTCGAATTGAATCCTTATTCAAAATTAACAAACCAGCCGGATAAAGAGCTGGCGATTAATGAGCTGAATTCCGTTCGTGATGCCTTTGAACGTGCCGGCATAGAAGTTATTAAAGTAGCTGCTCCAAAAAACTGCCAGGACGGCATATATACGGCCAACTGGGGCTTGAGCTGGCGTGGCAAAACCGTACTTTCATCTTTACCAAACTTAAGACGGGCCGAGGAACCATACGCTGAACAGTCTTTAAAGACGCTGGGCAAAGACGTCATCCATCCTCCTTTCAGGTTTAGCGGTCAAGGTGATGCCCTCCCTTGCGGAGATTACCTTTTTGTCGGCAGCCACTACCGAACCGACCCTAGGATGCATGATTTTCTGGCATCAGTTTATGATTGCCAAGTTATAGGGGTTCGGACAATCCCGGATTTAGACGACAACAGTCAACCCGTCATAAACTCTGTAACCGGTTGGCCGGACAGTTATTTTTATGATCTGGATCTGGCGCTGTCTGTTTTGTCTCCTAACTTGATCGCCTGGTGTCCCGAAGCCTTCGACGCACCCAGCCAAGACAAAATCAGCGCACTTGACATCGACAAAATCGAGGTTAGCATTCATGAAGCCCGCGATGCCTTCGCATGCAATCTTGTATCCACCGGTGAAACGGTCATTATGAGCGACCGGGCACCTGATTTTAAAGCCAAGCTAGAAAGCCGAGGCTTCAAGACCATAACCCCGCATATTACAGAGCTGTCCAAGGGCGGCGGATATATCCGTTGCTGCAGCTTAACGCTTGACTAGGCGCTTGAGCGCCTGATGTGTCGTTTCGATTTCGTTCCAAGGATGCTCGCCGTCGGCCCGCTCAATCGTCTTTTCGTGGCCCTTACCCAGTAACAATACCGTATCTCCAGGCTTAGCTCTTTTTAAGCTAAAATCGATGGCTTCTTCTCGGTCATGCACCAAGAACAGGTCCTTATCTCTTGTCTTTCCGGCCGATTCAGCCCCACCGGCAATCTGATTCATGATCTCAATACCGTCGATATCTCGATCGTCTTCTTCGGTAATAATCACCTCATCAGCATATTCGCCGGCCAGCCTTCCCTGTACGGCGCGTTTTTCAACGTCTCGCCGGCCAGCGCTGCCGAACATAACGATTAATTTGCCCTTGATGACGGGCTTCAGATCTTTAAACAACTTTTCAAAACTATCCGGCGTATGGGCGAAATCTACAATGGCCGTAAAGTCTTGTCCTTCGTCAATCGTGTTCATTCTGCCCTCTACACCTTCAAGCGCCGCAATTCCCTGCTCGATTTGCTGATTTTTCAGTCCCAGCGTCTTACCGACACAAACAGCCGCAAGCGAATTATAAACATTAAAACTGCCGGGCAATTGACAGTTTATAGTAAGCATGGAGTCATCAAGCTTGACTCTGTAACTGACTCCGTCCTGCTTAAGCTTGATATCTGAAGCCCGTATGTCGCCTTTGTCTATACCGTAGGTCAGCGGATTGGCCACGTCCCGGGCAAAATAGTCGGCCGAGGGATCATCGGCATTCACAATGCCCACCCTCAAACCCTTAAGATTTCGGTTGGTCTGCTTAAACAGCTTGCGTTTGGCGTCACGATATCTTTCGAATGTTTTGTGATAATCCAGATGTTCATGGGTCAGGTTGGTCATGACGGCGATGGTGTACGGAACACCCCAGACGCGGTTCTGAGCTAAGGCATGACTGGTCGTTTCAAGCACCAACCATTCGATACCTTCAGCTTTCATGGCTTTAACCCGCTTCATGAGCAAAGGCACGCTTACGGTCGTCATATGGGCAATCTGCGGTTTTACGTTGTTGCCAACCCCGTAGCCAACGGTGGTCATCAGTCCGACTTTATAACCGGCATCGACAAGCATGCGATGGATTAAATAACTGGTCGAGGTTTTACCGTTAGTACCCGTTACACCGATTACCTTGATACCCTTAAGCGGAAAGCCGTTGACGGCGTTAATAATTATCGCCTCGGCCAAATGACCGTATGGCTCGATAACTGAAAAGGCCGATTTTGGTAGAATTTTTTTGACAATTGATCTTGGATTCATAGATTTAAGTATAGTCTATCGAGATCTTTTGTAGCGCCGATTTTAAATCGTACCCGTATTAATGGCCTTAAAAACGGCTAATTTGTCAGATTAGAATAGCGTGATAGTCTATTTAGGTATGCGAGTTTTGGGAATCGAAACCAGCTGTGACGAAACGGCTGTGGCCATTGTTGACGACGGTATTGACATGAAAAGCAATGTCGTTGCTTCCAGCATGCAGCTACACGTGAAATACGGAGGTGTCGTACCGGAAATTGCCGCCCGCAGCCACATCGAAGCCATTATTCCCACCATTCAAGAAGCGATTGAGCAAGCCGATACAAACTGGGACGAAATCGATGCCATAGCCGTAACCTACGGAGCCGGACTGGGTGGAAGTCTGTTGATTGGCGTGCTTACCGCCAGAACTTTAGCCATCACAAAAGGTAAACCATTGATAGCCTGTAATCACGTCCTGGGCCACGTATACGCCAACTTTATCCGTAAGACCAATCTTGAAAATTACGACATAGTCGATCAGGCTCCGGAATTTCCTATGCTGGCAATTATAGTGTCAGGTGGCCATACGCAGTTGGCGCTCTTTGAAAGTCATCTCAAATACCGTTTATTAGGTCGGACACAAGATGACGCGATAGGCGAAGCCTTTGATAAAGTCGCTAAAATTCTTGGCCTGCCCTACCCCGGCGGACCAAGCATATCCGCTGCGGCTCTTAAAGGAGATGACCGGGCATTCATTCTACCTAAAGCCAAGGTCGGTAAGTACGACTTTAGCTTTTCCGGGTTAAAAACAGCCGTTTTAAGGCTGGCTCAGCAACAAGTCGGTGAATCTTTCGACTTCCCTTCCTATCGCCTGCCAGAACGCCTGAATGAAGGCCAGAAGGCCAACATTGCCGCCAGTTTCCAACGAGTTGCCATAGAAACTATCGCCGACAAGGTAATTACAGCCATAGACGAATTTAAACCTAATAGCGTTGTCTTAGCTGGCGGGGTAGCAGCCAATAAAGCCTTAAGGGATAAGCTCGCCAGCGTAGTTCCCTGCTCTTTAGTCATACCCGACATCAAGCTCTGCACGGATAACGGCGCCATGATTGCCGCACTAGGCGGTTGGCAGTTGAAAAATAACCTTCCCCTGGCTGACCCATACACCCTGGATATTGCACCCAACCTGACTATGTAAGAAGTTAACTCTCAGGTATATTAGAGATATATGAAATTAGCCAAAACATACCAGCCGGCACTTTATGAAGCTAACATCTATGCTCTATGGGAAAAAAGCGAATCATTTGCTCCAAAAACGGGCAACCAGACTTTCTCGGTAGTCGTTCCCCCACCTAATGCCAACGGCAATCTACACCTGGGCCACGCCCTGTCGTTCGCGCTACAGGATATTGCCGCCCGCTATCATCGTTCTAAAGGCGAACGGGTACTATTTTTACCGGGAGCCGATCACGCCGGTTTTGAAACCCAGGTCGTTTACGAAAGGGAGCTGGAAAAGCAAGGCAAGAGTCGCTTCGACTATTCACGTGAACAGCTTTATGACAAAATTTACGAGTTTGTTGCGGCTAATCGCCAAAATTTCGAAGGACAGATCAGACGGCTTGGCGCCAGCGTCGATTGGTCACACTATACTTTCACTTTGGACGACCAGATTGTTAAGCAGTCGTACAAAACGTTCCAATCGATGTGGAACGAAGGCCTTATTTACAGAGGTGAACGTTTGGTTAATTTTTGTACTTTTCACGGCACGGCCTTCGCAGATATTGAAGTCGTATACCAAGAGGACAATGCGTTCCTTTGGGAGATTCGCTATCCGCTCACGGACGGAAGCGGGGAAGTCGTAGTCGCTACCACCAGACCGGAAACCATGTTCGGCGATACTGCCGTGGCGATCAATCCGTCGGACGATCGATACAAGCACCTGGTTGGCAAAACCGTTAGACTACCCCTTACCAACAGAGACGTGCCAATCATTGCCGATGACTATGTCGACCCCAAATTCGGTACCGGTGCCGTGAAAATAACGCCGGCTCACGACCCGAACGACTTTGAAATAGGCCTAAGACACGATTTACCGAGAATTACGGTAATCGGTTTCGATGGACGGCTGACCCACGAAGTTCCGGAAGCCTTCCGCAGTTTAACCGCGCAAGAGGCAAGGGAAGCCGTAATAAAGGAGTTAAGCCGACAGAACTTTTTGGTCAATACCAAGGACTACACGCATACCGTCGGCCACTGCTATAAATGCAATACGGTCATTGAACCACTGTTAAAAGAGCAGTGGTTTATAAACATGAAGCCTTTGGCAAACAGGGCTATCGAAAGCCTCAGGGCAGGGGACATGAACTTTTTACCCAAAGCCAAACAGAAGCAACTGGTAACCTACCTCGAAAACGTTAAGGACTGGAATATTAGTCGCCAAATCGCCTGGGGCATACCTATTCCGGCCTTCCAAAACGACGAAGATCCGGGAGACTGGCTATTTGACGAACGCGTAGATCAAGAGGTCATAGAGGTTAATAATCATGTCTATCGGAGGGACCCGGACGTTTTTGACACCTGGTTCAGTTCCAGCTCCTGGCCTTATGCCACCCTTGGCTACCCGGACAGCGACGACTTCAAAGATTTCTATCCCTTATCGCTAATGGAAACCGGCTTCGATATTCTGATGCCCTGGGTCAGCCGAATGCTGATGATGGGGCTCTACGTAACCGGTAAGGCTCCGTTTAAAACAGTATACTTACACGGTTTAGTGACGGACGGCCACGGACAGAAAATGAGTAAAAGCAAAGGCAATGTCGTCAACCCCATGGAGGTGATTGACGAGTACGGTTCAGACGCGCTAAGAATCGGCATGATTACCGGCCAAACTCCCGGCAACAACCAGCCCTATATAGTCGCCAAGGTGATCGGAGCCCGAAATTTTTGCAATAAACTCTGGAACGTCGCCAGATATATCGAATCCGGAATCGAATCATTTGAGGGCAGGGAAGACGCCAGACCCCTAAGCGGCGCCGACCATTGGATCCTGCAACGTTACGAGCAAACTCTTAGTGAAACCACTAAGCTCATGGACGGATACCGCTTTTCTGAAGCCTACGAGCGAGTCTAC